>JAWWDH010000067.1:0-11817 GCA_033720015.1 Pseudomonas sp. | reverse complement strand
CAGCTACAAGGTCCCGGAGATTCGCGTGGTCGAGGCACTGCCCATGACAGCCACCGGCAAGGTGAAGAAGAACGAACTGGAGAGCCAATTGTGAGTGCGCCTTTTACCGCCCTGCTGATCGCCAACCGTGGTGAAATCGCCATCCGCATCGCGCGCGCCGCCAGCGAGCTGGGTATTCGTTCGGTGGCCGTGTATGCCGAGGATGACGCCGCCTCCCTGCACCTGCGCCAGGCCGATAGCGCCGTGGCGCTGCAGGGCCGTGGCGTCGCGGCCTATCTGGACATGGATCAATTGATCGCCATCGCTCTGGCCGAAGGCTGCGATGCCGTGCATCCGGGTTACGGCTTTCTCGCCGAGAACGCCGAGTTCGCCCGCCGTTGTCAGGCTGCCGGCCTGTGCTTTGTCGGCCCGAGCGCCGAGGTGCTGCAGCTGTTTGGCGACAAGGCCGCTGCGCGCGAACTGGCCGAACGCTGCAACGTGCCGCTGGTCGCGGGGATCAATCAGGCGATCAGCCTGGAACAAGCCCATGCCTTTCTCGCCGAGCATGGCGCAGTCATGCTCAAGGCCCTGGCCGGCGGCGGTGGCCGTGGCATGCGCCCTGTGCTCACGCCTGCCGAGCTGGATGAAGCCTTTGCCCGCTGCCAATCGGAAGCCCGTGCCGCGTTTGGCAACGATGCGCTGTACATCGAACAACTGGTGCGCAGCGCCCGGCATATTGAAATCCAGGTACTGGGCGATGCCACTGGCGCGGTCAGCCACCTGTGGGAGCGCGACTGCAGCCTGCAACGCCGCCAGCAGAAACTGGTGGAAATCGCCCCCAGCCCGGACCTGCCCGCCGCCACCCGTGAACGCATGATCGCCTGCGCGCTAAAGCTAGCCGGAGCGGCAAAGTACCAAGGCCTCGGCACCTTCGAGTTTTTGCTGGATGTCGAGCATCCCGAGCGCTTCTATTTTATGGAGGCCAACCCGCGCATTCAGGTTGAACACACCGTCACCGAGCAGGTCACCGGTGTTGACCTGCTGCACACCCAACTCAAACTCGCCGCAGGGCAAACCCTGGCCGATCTCGGCCTGCTGCAACCGCCCGCACTAAATGGCTGCGCCGTGCAACTGCGGATCAACCTGGAAAGCATGAACGCCGACGGCAGCACCCGCCCGGCCGCCGGCACGCTCAGCGCCTACCAACCACCCAGCGGCCCAGGGTTGCGCGTGGATGGCTATGGCTACGCCGGCTACCCGGTCAGCCCCAGCTACGACTCGCTGCTGGCCAAGTTGATCGCCCATGCGCCGGACTACCCAAGCGCCTTGCGCCGCGCCTACCGCGCCCTCTGCGAGTTCCGCCTGGAAGGCGTAGCCAGCAACCTGCACTTGCTGCAAAACCTGCTGCGCCTGCCGCAAGTGGTGAGCTATGACTTGACCACGCGCTTTGTCGAAAGCCAATTGAGCGAACTCCTGGCGGCTCAACCGCTGGCCCATCCGCACCATTTCTTTGCCGCTGCGCAGACGACAAGCCAAGCCACCGAGCAGGCACCGGACGCTCCCGCCGGCTGCCTGCCGCTACTGACTCACAGCACGGGCGTGGTGGTCAGCCTGGACGTGGCCGAAGGCGACGCCATCGCTGTCGGCCAGAGCATTGCCGTGCTGGAAGCAATGAAGATGGAGTTTGTCCTCAAAGCCAGCCACAGCGGCATTGTTCGCCAACTGGCGGTACAGGTCGGCAGTGCGCTGAATGAAGGCCAGGCGCTGCTGTTTATCGAGCCTGCCGAGGTTGCGGCGGAGCACAGCGAGAGCGAACAGAGCCTGGACCTGGAGCACATTCGCGCGGACCTCGCCGAAGTGCTCGAACGCCACGCCATCACCCGCGACGAACGCCGCCCGCAGGCCGTGGCCAAACGCCGTAAGACTGGCCAGCGCACGGTGCGCGAGAACCTCGCCGACTTGCTCGATGACGGCAGTTTCAATGAGTACGGCGCGCTCGCCCTGGCCGCACAACGCCGTCGCCGCTCGCTGGAGGAGTTGATAGAACAAAGCCCCGCCGATGGTCTGGTCGCCGGCACCGGCACGGTCAATGCCGAACTCTTCGGTGATCACGCCGCGCGCTGCATGACCATCGCCTACGACTACACCGTCTTCGCCGGTACCCAAGGCGTGATGAACCACAAGAAAACCGACCGCATGCTCGGCCTCGCCGCACAATGGCGCTTGCCGCTGGTGTTGTTCGCCGAAGGCGGTGGTGGCCGCCCGGGTGATACCGACTTCGTCGGCGTGGCGGGTCTGGACTGCCACACCTTTGTCGGCATGGCCAAACTTTCCGGCCTGGTGCCGCTGGTCGGCGTGGTGTCCGGGCGCTGCTTTGCCGGCAACGCCGCCCTGCTCGGCTGCTGCGATGTGATTATCGCCAGCGAAAACGCCAGCATCGGCATGGCCGGCCCGGCCATGATCGAAGGCGGCGGCCTCGGCAGTTTCAAGCCGGAACAAGTCGGCCCGGTCAGCGTGCAAGGGCCCAACGGCGTCATCGACGTGCTGGTGGCCGACGAAGCCGAAGCCGTGCGGGTGGCCAAGCAGTACCTGAGTTACTTCCAGGGCAGCCTGAGTGACTGGCAGTGCACGGACCAACGCCAGCTGCGCCAGCTCATCCCGGAAAACCGTCTGCGCGTGTATGACATTCGCCAGGTCATCGCCACCCTGGCGGATCAGGACTCGGTCTTGGAACTGCGCCGCCAATTCGCCCCAGGGCTGATCACCGCGTTTATTCGCATCGAGGGCAAACCCTTTGGTCTGCTGGCCAATAACCCGGCGCATCTCGGCGGCGCCATCGATGCGGTCGCAGGCGACAAGGCTGCGCGTTTTATGCAGCTGTGCGATGCCTTCGATATCCCGCTGCTGTCGCTGTGCGACACGCCCGGTTTTATGGTCGGCCCGGAGGCGGAGAAACAGGCGACGGTGCGCCATGTGTCGCGCATGTTTGTCGCCGCCGCCAGCCTCACGGTGCCGTTCTTCACCGTGGTGCTGCGCAAAGGCTACGGCCTCGGTGCCCAGGCCATGGCCGCCGGCAGCTTCCATTCGCCGCTGTTCACCATTGCCTGGCCCAGCGCCGAGTTTGGCGCGATGGGTCTGGAGGGAGCGGTGCGCCTGGGCTTCGCCAAGGAACTGGCAGCCATCGAAGACCTCGCGGAGCGCCAGCAACTGTTCGACAAGCTCGTGGCCAAGGCCTACCAGAGCGGCAAGGGCATCAACATGGCCAGCTTCCTCGAGATCGATGCAGTGATCGACCCGGTGGAAACCCGCGACTGGCTGCTGCGCGGGCTGAATGCCGCGCCCAAGCCTGCGCTACGCGAGGGCAAGAAGCGCTCGATCGACACCTGGTAACAGGCTCGACGTAGCCCGGATGCAATCCGGGCTACGGGGTGCGTTGAGCCGAAGCATGTTTGGGCAGTTTCCAGCGCTTCGGGTAAACTGCCGCCTCTTTTACCCCGATAACGATCTGCCTGATGCCGACGACCTTCCACGAGATTCCCCGTGAGCGCCCGCTGACGCCCCTTCTAGACCGTGCCAACACGCCGGACCTGCTGCGTCGCCTGGGCGAAGCCGAGCTGGAAACCCTGGCCGACGAGCTGCGCCAGTACCTGCTGTATACGGTCGGGCAGACCGGCGGGCACTTCGGTGCAGGCCTCGGCGTGATCGAGCTGACCGTGGCCCTGCATTACGTCTTCGACACCCCGGATGACCGCCTGGTGTGGGACGTTGGCCACCAGGCCTATCCGCATAAAATCCTCACCGGACGCCGCGAACAGATGGGCAGCCTACGGCAGAAAGACGGCATTGCCGCCTTCCCACGGCGCAGCGAGAGTGAATACGACACCTTTGGCGTCGGTCACTCCAGCACCAGCATCAGCGCGGCGCTGGGCATGGCCATTGCCGCACGCATGCAAGGCAGCCCGCGCAAGTCGGTCGCAGTGATCGGTGACGGCGCACTGACCGCCGGCATGGCCTTCGAGGCGCTCAATCACGCCAGCGACGTAAAAGCCAACATGCTGGTGGTACTCAACGACAACGACATGTCGATCTCGAAAAATGTCGGCGGCCTGTCCACTTATCTGGCCAAGATTCTCTCCAGCCGCACCTACGCCAACATGCGCGAAGGCAGCAAGAAAGTGCTGTCGAAACTGCCCGGCGCTTGGGAAATAGCCCGTAAAACCGAGGAGCACGCCAAAGGCATGCTAGTTTCCGGCACCCTGTTCGAAGAGCTCGGCTGGAACTACATTGGCCCCATCGACGGCCACGACTTGCCGACCCTGCTGGCCACCCTGCGCAACATGCGCGAACTGGACGGCCCGCAGTTCCTGCATGTGGTGACCAAAAAGGGTAAGGGATTCGCCCCGGCTGAGGCCGACCCGATTGGTTATCACGCGATCACCAAGCTGGAGCCGATCAAACCCGCCGCCAGTGTCGAACCGAAGAAGCCGAGCGGCCCCAAGTACTCCGGGGTATTCGGCCAGTGGTTGTGCGACATGGCCGCCGAAGACCCACGCCTGGTCGGCATTACCCCGGCGATGAAGGAAGGCTCGGACCTGGTGGCGTTCAGCGAGCGCTACCCCGAGCGCTATTTCGACGTGGCCATCGCCGAACAGCATGCGGTAACCCTGGCGGCCGGCATGGCCTGCGACGGGGTGAAGCCGGTGGTCGCGATTTACTCGACCTTCCTCCAACGCGCTTACGACCAGCTGATCCATGACGTCGCCGTGCAAAACCTCGACGTGCTGTTCGCCATTGACCGCGCCGGCCTGGTCGGCGAAGACGGCCCGACCCACGCCGGCAGCTTCGATATTGCCTACCTGCGCTGCATCCCCGGCATGCTGGTGATGACCCCGAGTGATGAAAACGAACTGCGCCGCATGCTCACCACCGGCCATCTGTTCAACGGTCCGGCGGCGGTCCGCTATCCGCGCGGCAGCGGCCCGAATGCGGCCATCGAGCCAGGCCTCGCACCGCTGGAAATCGGCAAAGGCATCATCCGTCGCCAGGGCACTCAAGTGGCCCTGCTGGTTTTCGGCGTACAGCTGGCCGAAGCACTCACGGTAGGTGAAGCGCTAAACGCCACAGTCGTGGACATGCGCTTCGTCAAACCGCTGGATGAAGCCCTAGTACGCGAGCTGGCCGCCAGCCATGAGCTGCTGGTGACCATCGAAGAGAACAGCGTGATGGGCGGGGCCGGCAGCGCGGTCAGCGAATACCTGGCCGCCAGTGGCATTCTTAAGTCGGTGCTGCACCTTGGCCTGCCTGACTACTATGTCGAGCACGCCAAACCAACGCAGATGCTTGCCGAGTGCGGGCTAGACGCCGCCGGTATCGAAACGGCGGTACGCACACGACTCGCCAGCCTTTCTGCATGAGCACCGCTCATCCAGAGCTGAACTTCGCTTGCTTGTAATTCATTCACCCGCGCATTAAGGTGCGCGGCGTTTTACTTCCGCCAAGGTGCGCCACTTCCTTTTGAAGCGGCGTTAAACGGGAAGCCGGTGCACTCATCACGAGCCATCCCGGCGCTGCCCCCGCAACGGTAATCGACTGCAGAATGATGCTGCACGCCAACTCATAAGCCACTGGAGTGTTCCGGGAAGGCGAGGCGGCGTACGTCGAGAGTCCGGAGACCGGCCTTGCTGGATGTGACAGGTGTTGCGGAGGGCATCACCGTCAAGCTCAGGCGGCTTTTGCACGCCCGTTCTTGCACCTGCCCTCCTCAAAAGTCATCCGACCTTTTGAGGATTCTTAGATGAAATTGTCCCGTCTTGCTCTGGCTGTGGCTTTGCTACCCAGTGCACACGCCTTTGCCGAAGCACCTTCACGCGACGACGCGCTGAAGCTCGACGATGCGGTTATCACCGCCAACAGAGAGGTGCAGACTCGCAGCGAAAGCAGTGCTGCGGTCAGCGTCTTCACCCGCGCCGACATCGAGCGCCTGCGCCCTGCCAGCGTTAACGAACTGCTTGCCCGCGTACCCGGCGTACAAGTCGCACAAAATGGTGGGCGCGGCAGTAACTCCAGCCTGTTCATCCGCGGCACCAGCACCGCTCAGAGCCTGGTGCTAATTGACGGCCAACGCGCCGGGTCGATTTCTTCCGGCGGTGCCAGCCTGCAACACCTTAACGTGGAACAGATCGAGCGCATCGAAGTGCTGCGCGGCTCGCGCTCCGCTATTTACGGAGCCGACGCCATAGGCGGTGTCGTGCAGATATTTACCCGCCGTGGAGAAGCCAGTGGCGTTAATCCCTACCTGCGTATCGCCGGCGGCAGTAACGGTACCTGGGAGCGCAGTCTTGGAGTCTCAGGCGGCAACCAGCAAACCCGCTACAACCTCAATGGCAGCCTGGAAGAAACCGCAGGGATCGACCGTACCGGCCCATCCTGGAACTCCGACGCCGATCACGATGCGTACCGTAATCGCGCCTTCAGCCTTAACCTCAGTCACAACCTCAATGACGACCTGCAGGTCGGCTTCAGCACTCTGGAGCAGCGCGGCAAAAGCGAATACGACAACCCTTATGGTCGGCAAGACGCATTCTGGAACGCCAACCCCAGCAAGCCTTATACCGACTACAGCCTGAGTAGCACGTCGGTATTTGCTGAGGCGCGGATCAACGAGTATTGGAGTAGCCGCCTGGAGCTTGGCCACGCGGAAGACAAACAGGACGCGCGTGACAAACTGTTCCCGAGCAGTGATGTATTCAATACCTACCGCGACTCTGCCACCTGGTTGAATACCCTGACGCTTAACTCAAACCATAGCCTGCTGATCGGCGCGGACTATCTGAAGGACAAGCTGCACAGCAGCATCGACTACGATGAGGATGGTCGCTGGAACCAGGCAGGCTTCATTCAGCACAGCTATCGCGCTGAACATTTCTCCACTGAGTTGGGCCTGCGTCACGACAAAAACCAGCAGTACGGCAGCCAAAATACCTGGAACGCGGCTCTGACCGTCGTACTCAACGATGACAACGATCTGATTCTGTCCTACGCCGAAGGCTTCCGCGTACCTACTTTCAACGACCTCTATGGCCCGGACTCATGGGGAGCCAACCCCGCACTCGCACCAGAGAAATCGAAAAGCTATGAACTGCAATGGCGAAGCCAACTAAGCGAAAAAACTCGACTGGAAACATCGCTGTACCGCACTGACGTACGCGACCTGATTGCTTATGTATGGAACCCTGCCACGTTTGAGGGGCGTAATTACAACGTCAACCAGGCACGCATCAACGGCTTTGAAGCCTCCCTGCATCAGGAGCTTCTTGGCTGGCAAAGCGTATTGGGGTTGAGCCTGATCGATCCCCGTGATCGCGACAACGGCCACACACTGCAGCGCCGCGCCAAACGGACGCTGGGCCTGGATCTTGATCGCCGCTTCGGAAAATTAGGCGTTGGGGCCTCCTGGCAGGTGGTCAGCAGCAGCTTCGATGATCCAGCTAACACCCGCGAAATATCGGGCCATGGCGTGATTGATCTGCGTACTAGCTGGCACGCCAGCCAGGAACTGGCCTTCGACCTGAAGCTGAACAACCTGCTGGATAAGGGCTATAGCCGAGCGCTTTATCAATATGACGTAGACAAACAGTATTACGGCTATCAGGAACAACCATTCGGCGTGATGCTCGGTGTAACGTGGACACCAAGCTTCTAAGCCTCTCACGACATAGATGGAAAGCCTCCCCACACTACATTGAGGCTAAGTAATGTCATAGAAACAAGAAGGCCGCGCCAATGCGCGGCCTTCTTGTTTTAATTTTCTTAACGATTCAATCAGCCTCACCCAACCGCTCACAGAGTTTCTCCATCGCCCCGAGCATCTGAAAGCTTGGCCGCTCCAAGCCATCGTCGGGCACCAACCAGAGCTGGTTCAATTCGACGGCGCGCACAACTGGCCAGTTCAGCCAGGCATCCAGCTGCGCCTGCACACTGGCCAAAATAATCTCGGGATTGCGCTGCAACACGGCCTCCACGCTCACTTGCGGGGCCGGCAAGGTCAGGTCAGTAAAGATATTCTCGGCGCCGCAAACACGCAGGGCATCACTGATGATCTGCTGGCCGCCGAGGGTGTACAGCGGCACATCCCAGACCTGGTAGAACAGGCGTAACGGCCGCTCACGCTGGTAACGCTGGCTCAGGCGCTGCAGGCCCTGATTGAATTGTTGCGCCAGGCGCCGGCCTTGCTCGGCACGACCGATACGCGCACCGATCTCGGCAAACTGTGCCGCCAGATCAGCCAGCTTACGGGGCTCGACGATCATTGTCGGAATACCGAGGCGCTGCAATTGCTCGCGCTGTGCGTTGCTGATGCTATCCGGCCAGAGCAACACAAGGTCGGGCTGCAGATTGAGCAGGCTCTCCAACTCCAGCTGGCGAAAATTACCGACCGAGGGCAGATGCTGCACGGCCACAGGCCGTTCCCCACCATCCAGCAGACCGACCAGCAGATCGCCAGCCTCCAGCTCCAGCATGATTTCGGTGAGGGATGGCGCCAGAGTCACCACACGCTCGGCAGCCACTGCCGGCCAAACCAGCAGCGCCAACAGGCCGAGCACGAGCGCGCGCATTAGCCGAGCTGGCGAGGGATGCGGTAGAGGTACAACATCACGACGCTGGAAATCGCCAGGAGGATCAGCGGGATCGCTTCCAGGCCGGCGAACAGCGCAGCAGCGGCAATCCAGGCTGGCAGGGCGGCACCGAGCAACCCCAAGCGACGCACGCGCGCCAGCTCAAGCCAGGCATCCTGTTCAGTCGCGCTATCGAGGGCTTTTTCAGTCGCGACCAATGCACGCTTGTAGGCACTGAACAATGGCAAGCTGACAAACATTGAGGCCAGGCCGGCGATAAACAGCGGCATGGTCAGCAGGCCAGTCTGCTGGTCGGCCCCAAACAGCAAATTGAGCACAAACAGCGGCAATAAGGTCACGGCCAGCTGGCGCCACCATTCCAGCGCCAGGCGCCGGCGTACTTCGCTGCGTGTCACAGGCTTTCCTCAACCTCACCCTGGTGCAGGCTGCCGAGCATATGGCCAAGCTTGCCGGCCTTGGTCGCCAGGTACTTTTTGTTGTGCGGGTTATGGTCGATCTGCAGCGGCACACGGGTTGCCACATTGATGCCCATATCGCCCAGCGCCTTAACCTTGCGCGGGTTGTTGGTCATCAGCTTGAGCTGAGAGATGCCCAAGTGATCGAGCATCGGCAGGCAGATCGCGTAGTCACGCTGATCGGCGCCGAAACCCAGGCGCTCATTGGCCTCGACCGTATCGGCACCGCCGTCCTGCAGTTCATAAGCACGGATTTTGTTCAGCAGGCCAATACCGCGACCTTCCTGACGCAGATAGAGCAACACGCCACGGCCTTCAGCAGCAATCGCCCGCAGCGCCGCTTCGAGCTGGAAGCCGCAATCACAACGCAGGCTGAACAAGGCATCGCCGGTCAGGCATTCGGAGTGCAAACGGCCCAATACGGGGGAGCCATCGGCCACATCACCAAAGGTCAGAGCAACGTGCTCCTTGCCTGTGGCCTCTTCGAGGAAGCCGTGCATGGTGAATATGCCAAAAGGCGTAGGCAACTGGGAGGCGGCGACAAACACGACGGACACCGGATGCTCCTAAAGAAAATGGGCAGGGATAATAAGCCAGGCATTGTAACAGCAGGCCCTAACAGCCGCTTAGCCTGAATTACTGATGATAAGGATCGAGCCAACGCAAGGCCGTTAAAGCGCTAGTACTTGGATTCCAGCACCAGCACATCTTGTTCAACCTTCCAGCCCACTCGGCTAAGAAAGCTCATGCCCAACAACGCCTCGGCTGGCGAGCCGCCTTCCAGCACCACGGCATCGACGCCCAAGACTTCCAACTCACCGATCTTGACCCGGTCCAGCGTCACCCGCCAACCGCGCGCGGTGCCGCTGGCAGTACTGACCTGCAAGGGCACGCCGACAACCCGGTAATCGATACCCAGGCGGCGCGCATGCTCATCATTTAACGCCACCGAGGTGGCGCCGGTATCGACTAGAAACTGAATGGACTGACTATTGACCGAACCGGCCACCCAGTAATGTCCACCAATACCTTTGGCCACGCTGAGCTGCTTCTTCTGCGCCTCGGCAAAGCCGTTGCTGTATTCGCGGCTAAGGCTGTAACTGCGCTGCACGCCGTCGACACGTAGCACCGCGCCACGGCTGTCGGCACTGATCACCTGGACACCGCGCGGACCAACCTGGCCAACTTTGACCAGCTTGCGCTGCCCCTCGATATTTAACACCGCCGCGCCGGGGAACAGACCGACGACGCGAACTTGGGTGGCCGCCATAGTCCAGCTGCTCACTAACAGCGACACGCTCAACAAGATTAGTTTTAGGGCGTACATGGACTGTCTCGCACAGGTTAATCAAATGGATAGGGTTGCTGCCAACGCTGGAAAATCGGCCGCAAACTGCCATTCGCTATCAGCGTTTCCATACGTTTATCGAACAGCTCGGCCAGGATGTGGCCACGCGGGGTCTCGGCAAAGCCCAGATAAATCGGCAGCTTGGTCAACAGGGTAGCGCGGTATCGAGCAGACTGGTTTGTCTTGCTCAATACATCATCGACCTCGGTCAGAGCGTCCAGATAGTAATCTGCGCGCCCCGCGTCCAGCATATTGAGGACACCGTCACGCCGCAGCACTTCGCGATACTGCTGCAAATTTGGCAGATAACGCTGGTATTCATAGCCGCGCATCCACGCCAGGCGGAACCCGCCAAGCGAGCCCAGAGTGGGAGTCGGCTGCCCCAACAAACTAAGCGCGGCAATCTGGTCAGCGTCGTAACTCAAGCGCGGATAAAACACGCCATGCTCAACTTCATTGAGGTAGGAGCCAGCCCAAGCATCAGCAGCACCGCGCTGCACCAAGCCAATCGAGCGCGTGTAGGGCACGCTCTGAATGCTCAGCTGAACGCCTGCCGGCTCATAGATGGCGCGGAATATATCCCAAGCCAACCCACTGCCATCGCTGTTGGTATGCCCTTCCCAAACCTCACTGGCAATACGAATCTGGCTGGGCGTTGCGGCACAAACCAGCGCGCTGGTAACGCTCATTAGCACACACAGTAACCACCGAGAGCAGCGGTTCATTAGCGATTCCTTTCTGATTACCAACCCAGCGCAGCGGACAGTCCGTTAGCCCACCCCCAAACGACTAGCTGTAGCGCCATCCAGGCGAACACTCCCGCAAGCACATCATCGAGCATGATGCCGACACCGCCATGCACATGCCGATCAATCCAGCGAATCGGCCACGGCTTGAGTATGTCGAACACGCGGAACAGTAGAAAACCCAGCAGCAGCCAGCCCCAGCCTTCAGGCACCAGCCAAAGGGTAATCCACATGCCGACCATTTCGTCCCAGACGATACCTTCGTGGTCATGCACGCGCAGGTCATCGGCCACCTTGCCGCACAGCCAGAAGCCAAACAGCATGGTGATGCCGAGCATCAGCCAGTAGCCCCAGTCCGGCAGCAGCTGAAACAGTGGGATAAACGGCAACGCCACCAGCGAACCCCAGGTACCCGGGGCTTTCGGCAAGGTGCCGGAGCCAAAGCCGAAGGCCAAAAAATGCCAGGGATTGCGCCATACCGAAGGTGGCACGAACTCGGCGGGAACTTGGTTGGGATGATCAGTCACGGACGTTTCCAAAATGTTGATAGCCGCTACGGGGCAGCTGAACGGGCTGACCGAATGGATCCAGCAGGGTAACGCCCTGGCCGGCCACGACCCGGCCAATCACCTGCACCGGCAAGCCGGCCTGCT
>JAWWDH010000066.1:0-11828 GCA_033720015.1 Pseudomonas sp. | reverse complement strand
TACAGGCTAGAGCCAAGCATGCTCAATACGCTGCGCAAGATTGTCCAGGAAGTAAACGCCGCTAAGGACCTTAAAGCGGCGTTGGGCATTATCGTGCAGCGGGTGCGCGAGGCGATGGGCAGCCAGGTCTGCTCGGTCTACCTGATGGACCCGGAAACCAATCGCTTCGTGCTGATGGCGACCGAAGGCCTTAACAAGAGGGCCATCGGCAAAGTCAGCATGGCCCCCAACGAAGGCCTGGTCGGCTTGGTCGGCACCCGCGAAGAGCCGCTCAACCTCGAACACGCCTCTGAGCACCCGCGCTACCGTTACTTTGCCGAAACCGGCGAGGAGCGTTACGCCTCTTTCCTCGGCTCGCCGATTATTCACCACCGTCGGGTGATGGGCGTATTGGTCGTCCAGCAAAAAGAACAACGCCAGTTCGACGAAGGTGAGGAGGCCTTCCTCGTTACCATGAGCGCCCAGCTGGCTGGGGTTATCGCCCATGCTGAAGCGACGGGTTCGATCCGCGGTCTGGGCCGGCAGGGCAAGGGCATCCAGGAAGCCAAGTTTGTTGGCGTGCCGGGCTCGCCTGGCGCGGCGGTGGGTACGGCTGTAGTTGTACTGCCACCGGCCGATCTGGACGTGGTGCCAGACAAGTCCGTCGATGACATCGGCGCCGAACTGACCCTGTTCAACAACGCTTTAGAGGGTGTGCGCAGCGACATGCGCGCGCTTTCGGCGAAGATGGCCACTCAGTTGCGCCCCGAAGAGCGCGCGCTGTTCGACGTCTACCTGATGATGCTGGAAGACGCCGCCCTCGGTAACGAGGTGGTCAAGGTCATCAAGACTGGCCAGTGGGCGCAGGGTGCATTGCGTCAGGTGATCGGCGAGCATATCAATCGATTCGAGCTGATGGACGACGCCTACCTGCGCGAACGCGCCAGCGACGTCAAAGACCTCGGCCGGCGCTTGTTGGCTTATCTGCAGCAGGCACGGCAGCAAACACTGGTGTACCCGGACAACTGCATCCTGGTCAGCGAAGAGCTTTCGCCGGCAATGCTCGGTGAGGTACCGGAAGGCAAGCTGGTCGGCCTGGTGTCGGTGCAGGGCTCGGGCAACTCGCATGTGGCGATCTTCGCTCGCGCCATGGGTATTCCCACGGTGATGGGCGCGGTCGATCTGCCGTATTCGAAGATCGATGGCATCCAGCTGATCGTCGATGGCTACCACGGTGAGGTGTTCACCAACCCCAGTGAACTACTGCGCAAGCAATACGCCGAAGTGGTCGAGGAAGAGCGCCAGCTGGCCCAGGGCCTGGATGCGTTACGCGGCTTGCCCTGCGAGACCCTGGATGGCCACCGCATGCCGCTCTGGGTCAATACCGGCCTGCTTGCCGATGTGAAGCGCGCTCAGGAACGTGGTGCCGAAGGCGTCGGCCTGTACCGCACGGAAGTGCCCTTTATGATCAAGGAGCGCTTCCCCAGCGAGAAGGAGCAGTTGGCAATCTATCGCGAGCAGTTGGCGGCCTTCCATCCGCTGCCAGTGACCATGCGCAGCCTGGATATCGGCGGTGACAAGGCGCTGAGCTATTTCCCGATCAAGGAAGACAACCCCTTCCTCGGCTGGCGTGGTATCCGCGTGACTCTCGATCACCCGGAAATTTTTCTGGTGCAGACCCGCGCCATGCTCAAGGCCAGCGAAGGGCTGAACAACCTGCGTATTCTGTTGCCGATGATTTCCGGCATTCAGGAGCTGGAAGAGGCACTGCACCTGATTCATCGCGCCTGGGGTGAGGTGCGCGATGAGGGCACTGATGTGCCGCTGCCGCCAATTGGGGTGATGATCGAGATTCCCGCGGCGGTTTACCAAGTGCGCGAGCTGGCGCGCCAGGTGGACTTCCTGTCGGTCGGCTCGAATGACCTGACCCAATACCTACTGGCCGTGGATCGCAACAATCCGCGGGTCGCCGACCTGTATGACTTCCTCCATCCGGCCGTGCTGCAGGCGCTGCAAATCGTGGTGGCAGGCGCACATGCCGAAGGCAAACCGGTGAGTATCTGTGGCGAGATGGCCGGTGACCCAGCCGCAGCTGTATTGCTGATGGCCATGGGCTTTGATGGCCTGTCGATGAACGCCACCAACCTGCCCAAGGTGAAATGGCTGCTCCGCCAGATCAGCATGGGTAAGGCCCAGGAGCTGCTCACTCAGGTGATGAAAATCGACAGCCCGCAGGTGACTCACAGCACCTTGCAACTGGCCCTGCGCAACCTCGGCCTGGGCCGTATGATCAATCCAGCATCGGATATTCAGGCGTAACAGGTGTGGCGCTGCTGATGCCCATCAGCAGTTCAGTTCAACCTCTCCCAGATACACCCCATTGATGCCGAAGCTGCGCTCCACAAACTGGCGGCTGCCATCGGCATTGACGATCAGTGCGGTGCTGGCGCGTGTGCCGTAAGTCGGGCTGGCAATAAAGGCGCTGGACAGCAGGCGTTCGAAGGTCAGGCCGATACCGGTTTGCGGCAGTTCATTGTCCGCTGCTTGGGTTGGGTCGGCCAATAGCTCGAGCAGTCGGTGCGGGTGCGGCGCCTGTAGTTCGCTTTGCAGTGCGCTTTTGCTGCGTAACAGCTTGGGCCAGGGCGTGTTTAGGTCGGCATTCGACATGCCGTGGACGCCTGCTGGCAATGCCGTGGCGCGCTGTTCCACAGAGTTGAAGTGCCACAGTTGTTGGTGATCGCCCAGCAGTAGGTTGAAACCGCTGTAGTGCGGACTTTGCGCTTTCAGGTGCTGGAGGAAGTCCACGGAGCTCAGGTCACCCGCCAGAAAAGCCAGCGGCAATTCGCCTCGCGAGCGTGTACCCAGGGCTAGGCTGGGGTTGCGGATATTGGTCAGGGCGGCAAAGCGCCCGTTTGGCCCGACACCCAACCAGGTGCCGCCGGCTTCTAGATCTCGCCCGGCAAACACGCCCGGTACATCGGGCCACTCGGCCAGTGGCTGGCTTGCCCTGGCATAGAACTCATCACGATTGGCCGCTACCAGCAGCGGCTGGGCATGACCGGGGCGCCAGGCCAGGACGATCAGGCACATGGTTTAGCTCCTCAACTTCGCCAGTACGCCGGCGCTGTCTAGTTCAGGACCCATGTGCAGGCGTACCTTGCGTGCGCCGCAGCCTAGGCCAAGCTCCAACAAAATGCGTTCCTCGACCTGCGACAGGCCGCCTTCGAGGTGCTCCAGCGGTTGAATCAATAACTGCGGTGGCACGCTCATGCGCAGAAAACGCCTGGGCAAGATTTGCGATATTCCACGCTGCAACAGGTATTCCGCTGCGGCAAAGTCGGCCACCAGCAGGCGCTGATTGCTGAACGGCGGATCAGCCTGCAAGTGCAGCTCGCGGCCACTTTGCAGGTGCAACAGGTGCATCTGGTTACAGCTCAGCTTCAGGTACAGGGTCGGGCGCACGATGCTCTATTCCTTGGTCGCGTCGTGGCACTGTACGCAAAGCCTGTGCGTACATCCATCGCCCAAACTAGAGTCCGGCCCTGTGCATCCGTTACCATGCCGGATTGTTTGCGGGGGGTGCTGATGGAACTGCTGCTGTATTTAGTCTTGGGGGCTGCTGCTGGAACCTTGGCCGGGTTATTTGGCGTAGGGGGCGGCATTATCATCGTGCCGGTGTTGGTGCTGAGTTTTGCCGCGCAGGGCTTTGAGCCGGTGGTCTTGACGCACCTGGCGGTCGGCACGTCGCTGGCGACCATTATCTTCACCTCGATCAACTCGGTGCTCGAGCATCAGCGTAAGGGCGCGGTGTTGTGGCCGGTGTTTGCCTGGATGACGGTGGGCATTCTGCTCGGTGCCGGGCTGGGCGCGATGACCGCCGCAGCCATTAAGGGCCCCATGCTGCAGAAGATCATTGGTGTATTTGCCATCATCATCGCCCTGCAAATGGCTTTGGAGCTGAAACCCAAAGCCAGCCGCACTGTCCCAGGCAAGCCTGCCCTAGCCTTGGCCGGTAGCGTGATTGGCTGGGCCTCGGCAATTTTCGGGATTGGCGGCGGTTCGTTAACCGTGCCGTTCCTGACCTGGCGCAGCGTGACAATGCAGAAAGCGGTGGCGACCTCTTCCGCTTGCGGCTTGCCGATTGCCGTGGCCAGTGCCCTGAGCTTTATCTGGTTGGGCTGGGATAAACCCGCACTGCCCGAGTGGAGCCTGGGCTTTGTCTACCTGCCGGCGCTGGTGGGTATCGCTATTCCGAGCATGTACTTTGCACGTGTGGGCGCACGCCTGGCGCACAAGCTGTCGCCACGCTTGCTTAAGCGTTTGTTTGCCGTGCTGCTGTTCAGCGTGGGCCTTAGTTTTCTGATTTGAGGAATTGAAATGCTGCCTTACCCGCAGATCGACCCGGTTGCACTGGCCCTCGGCCCGCTGAAAATTCACTGGTACGGCCTGATGTACCTGATTGGCATTGGCGGTGCCTGGTGGCTGGCTTCACGGCGGGTCAACGCCTTCGCGCCGACCTGGAACAAGGAAAAACTCTCCGACCTGGTGTTCTGGGTGGCCATGGGCGTGATTCTCGGAGGCCGTCTGGGCTATGTGCTGTTTTACGATTTGGCGGCCTACATCGCCGAACCGGTGCGCATGCTGCGCATCTGGGAAGGTGGCATGTCGTTCCACGGTGGCCTGATTGGCGTGATGCTGGCCACGTGGTGGTTCGGTAAGCGCAACAACAAGAGCTTCTTCGAACTGATGGACTTTATCGCCCCGCTGGTGCCGATCGGCCTGGGTGCCGGGCGCATCGGTAACTTCATCAATGCCGAGTTGTGGGGCAAAGCCACTGACCTGCCGTGGGCGATGGTCTTCCCTACTGACCCACAGCAACTGGCGCGGCATCCCTCGCAGCTGTATCAGTTCGCCCTGGAAGGCGTGGCGCTGTTTGCCATCCTCTGGTTTTACTCGCGCAAGCCGCGGCCAACCATGGCCGTGTCCGGGATGTTCGCCGCGAGTTACGGGGTGTTCCGCTTTATCGTTGAGTTCGTCCGCGTGCCGGATGCCCAGCTCGGTTACCTGGCTGGCGGTTGGCTGACCATGGGCCAGGTGCTCTGCGTGCCGATGGTGCTCGGCGGCCTGGGCTTGATCGCCTACGCCTACAAACGTCAGGCCGCACAGGAGACCGTGTAATGCAGCAATACCTCGACCTGATGCGCCTGGTGCGTGAGACCGGCACCTTCAAGAGCGACCGCACCGGCACCGGCACTTACAGCATTTTTGCCCACCAGATGCGCTTCAACCTGGCTGACGGCTTCCCGCTGGTGACTACCAAGAAGTGCCACCTGAAGTCGATCATTCACGAGCTGCTGTGGTTTCTCCAGGGTGACACCAACATCAAGTACCTGAAGGACAACGGCGTACGTATCTGGGACGAATGGGCCGACGAGAACGGCGACCTCGGCCCGGTGTACGGCTACCAGTGGCGCAGTTGGCCCGCGCCGAACGGCGAGTCGATCGACCAGATCAGCAAGCTGATTGAGATGATCAAAAAGAACCCGGACTCGCGCCGCCTGATCGTCTCGGCGTGGAACCCGGCGCTGGTTGAGCAGATGGCCCTGCCGCCGTGCCATGCGCTGTTCCAGTTCTATGTGGCCGACGGCAAACTCAGCTGTCAGCTGTATCAGCGCTCGGCGGACATCTTCCTCGGCGTGCCGTTCAACATCGCCAGCTATGCCCTGCTGACCCTGATGGTCGCCCAGGTGTGCGGGCTACAACCGGGCGATTTCATCTGGACTGGCGGCGACTGCCACCTGTACGCCAACCATCTCGAGCAGACCGACTTGCAGCTGAGCCGTGAGCCATTGCCGCTGCCGACCATGAAAATCAACCCCGAGGTGAAGGACCTGCTGGCCTTCAAGTTCGAGGACTTCGAGCTGCTTGGCTATCAGGCGCATCCGCATATCAGTGCGCCTGTAGCGGTCTGACTCCGGAGTGACTCGGCTGTTTTTGTTACCCTGAGGCTTATTTCAGTAGGGGGAACAACGCATGCCGAGAGCTCTGATCGTCTTATGGTTGATGCTGCTGGGGCTGAATGTCACGGCAGCGGAGTCGAGTGATCCGGTGTTGCGAGTGGGCATCAGCGAGGTGCCGCCATTCGTGATCAAAGAGCCGGATGGCAGCTGGCGCGGCATCAGCATTGATCTGTGGAGCAGCGTTGCCAGCCAGGCGGGTTACCGCTTCGAACTGTTGCCCATGCCGTTCGAGCGTCTGTTGCCGAGCCTGGAAGAGGGCCAGTTGGATGTGGTGGTTGGCGCGCTGACCATGACCGCCGAACGTGAAGAACGTTTTGACTTTACTCACCCCTTTTACCGTACGGGTCTGTCCATTGGCGTGCCGCGCGGTGGCGAAAACAGTGGCTGGTTGGCACTCAAAGGGCTGTTGTCCTGGCAGTTTCTCAGCCTGATCGGCGGTTTGGCCGTGTTGCTGCTGCTAGTTGGGGGCTTGCTCTGGCTGTTTGAGCGGCGCAATAACCAGGAGCAGTTTGGCGGCACGCCGGTGCAAGGGCTGGGTTCCAGCTTCTGGTGGGCAGCGGTCACTATGACCACCGTCGGCTATGGCGATAAAGCGCCGGTCACCCTGGGCGGGCGTTTGGTCGGGCTGGTGTGGATGTTTGCCGGGTTGATCATGGTCTCGACCTTTACCGCGGCCGTCGCCAGCATGCTCACCGTGGGTAATTTGCAAGGCGGCATCCAAGGCGTTGAAGACCTGCGCCGCGCCCATGTAGCCAGTGTCGACAATACATCCGGGGCGTTCTACCTGGGGAGTCAGCGTATTCGCCACAGCACCTACCCCAATGTGATAACGGCCATGCAGGCCGTTCAGCAAGGTGAGGCCGAGGCGGTGGTCTATGACTTGCCGATCATGCAGTACCGCAATGGCGAGCTAAACCAGGGCGGGCTGCGCTTGTTGCCGGGTACATTTGAGAACCAGTCCTACGCGTTTGCCTTGGCCAGCGGCAGCCCTTACCGCGAGCGCATCAACCTGGAGTTACTGCGCGCTGTTGGCGAGGATGAATGGGCCAAGGTGCAGCGGCTCTATCTGGGCGCGCCCTGAGGTTTACTGCCTAATCGACGTGTAGCAGCGTGGCTGCCAGGGCATTGAGTTGCAGCTCGCGCTCGCTTTGCTGCAGTTGTGCGCCGGGGTTGAGCGACGACCATTCTGGGTGGGCGCGGGCTTTGTGCAGGGCGTCCGGCAGTTTGCCTTCACGCCAGCTGGCCTCTTGTGGAGTGGCCAGGTTGATGGCCTCGACGGCAGCATGGCCGCGGGCCTCGAGCGCTTGCAGCAAGCGTTGTTGGCGTAGGGCGAGCAGGCGCAGCACGGCGTCGTCGACGCTCAGCTCGCGCTGGCCTTTGAGTTTGCCTTTTAGCCGCTCGCCGTAGCTGCGCAAGGTCTGCGCGCTGCCGCCGATCAGTGCACCGAGGGCGGCGGCCGCGCCCAGGGTGATGCCGCCAACCAGCAAATCAACACCGACGCCGGTAGCCGCGCCTGCAGCCATGCCGCCGCCTACTTTGACCCCGAGTTGCTTGAGGGTTTCCGGGTTAAACAGGTCGTCGCCCCAGCGCCCGTCGAGCAAAGGCAGGTCGCCGGCTTTAGCGTCGTCCTGGCGGAAGGCGTATAGGCGCAATAGCGCTTCCACGCTGCGTTGTTCGCGCTGGCGAATACGCTGGTGCAAATCGCGGATTGCGCCTTGTTCCAGCGTACTTTGTGCGGCCACGCTGCGCCGGCAGGCCGCGCAGTCGAGCAGCAGTTCGGCGATCAATCGCGCGCCGCTGCTGCGCCTGAGTTGGCGTTGCGCCAGATGGTCATCGACCAAACGTTGCAGTTGCGGTCGGGCTTTTTCCAGCAGCAAGGCCAAGCTGTCGTACAGGCGACGTTCGCCGTCCAGCGGCGGCGCTACGCTGTCGAAACACACCAACGCATGCAGGCCTAGGCGAGCCAGGGCGTCACGCCATTCCTGTTCGCGGTGGTTACTCGTACTCACGAAATTCAGCACCGGTAGCAGCGGCCGGCCACACATGCTCAGCACGGCCAGTTCGTCACGGTATTTGGCCAGCACCGGTTCGCGGGCGTCGATCACATACAGGCCAGCGTCCGAGGCGAGCAGTTGCCGTAGCACCTTGGCTTCCTGCTCGAAACGCTGGCGGGCTTCGCTGCCCTCGAGAAAGCGCGACAGCCGCGCCGGGCCATCCAGGCGTTCGCCAGGGCGGTCGAGGCGTTCCAGGTAGTCGAGTAGGGCGATGGCGTCTTCCAGCCCCGGCGTGTCATACAGCTCCAGCAGCGCTTCGCCGTCTACCGAGAGGCGCGCGCCTTCGACGTGACGGGTGGTGCTGGGGCGATGCGAGACTTCACCGAAGCCGACGTCGCGGGTCAGGGTACGTAGCAGTGAGGTTTTGCCAACGTTGGTGTGGCCGACTACCGCGAGCTTCAATGCTTTAGTCATGGCCATGCTCCAGCCAGCTGAGCGGCAGGCTGTCGCTATGCCGCAGCTGCAGTTGATCGAGTGCGCGGTGCCAATCGCCCAGGCGGGCGCTGTCGAGCGCCTCGCCTGCATCTGGTTGCAGCAGCCAGATGCGCGTGGCGCTTGCACTGCGGGCCAGCTCGCCAAGCAACGCCAGGCTGCCGCGATCCGGCGAGCGGCGTGGATCGCAGGCAATCAGCAGGCGCGCCGGAGGGAAGCGACTGAGCTGGTCGAGCAGCTGTTTGCGCTGTTCGCGGCTGTCGATTACTCCGGCATTGCCGATATTTTTGGGCAGGGCGGGCGGCCAACTGCGCAGCGGGTCCAGTTCGACCGCCACCAGCAGCGCGCCCTGACTATCGCATGCGCGATGGCCGGCATGCGGCTGATGCAGCTGCGCGGGCGCGGCATCGCACACGCCAAGGCGTTCGCTACTCGGTTGCAGGCGCTCGCGCAGCAAGCTGTAGCCGGGCAAGTTGAGGTCCAGGCTCAGCGCCGCCGTGCCACGCCGCCAGCGCCACAGGCAGAGCAGCAGCAGGCCCAGGCGCGGCAGCAAACCGTAGACCACCAGTACGCCAACCAGCCAGCCGGCCCAGCTCAACCGTGCATTTTCGTTGGCCAGCGCGCTGTCGCCGCTGGCGCGGATCAATTCGGCGTCCGGCAGGCTGAAACCAAGCAACGCCGGCAGGCTGCCGAGGGCTTGGGTGAGGGCGATAAAGCTGTCGCCGCCGAGCAAGGTGCTTTCCCAGACAAAGCCATAACGCCGGGTTGCCAGCAGGGCCAGCAGGGTCAGTAGCGCCGTGAGCAGGGTCAACAACCAGAAGCCGTGTACCAGCACGCCCAACCCCCAGCGACTGAGACGCTGGCGTTGCAGCATCAACAGCAGTGCGGGTGCCAGCTGCGCGGCTTGGGCGTCGCGGGCGAGCTTGGCGCTCAGCCACAGCCAGAGATGGCCGAGGGCGCCTGCGCTGTCACGGCTCAGCAGTAGGCCCAGCGCCCAGCCCAGCAGCATGATCAGATGCAGGCCGAGCAAACTGCCCAGGGCCCAGAACACATTGACCGGGCGCAGGCCGTCGCCCAACGCCGCCACGGCCAGACTGCTGCCGCTGAGGATGGCCAGTAGCAACAGCAGTAGCCCAGCCAGGCGTGCACCGTGCAGCCAATGCTGCAGCGCCGGCAACAAACCGTCGCGCGCACACAGCAGCAGGGCGCGGTTTTCGATGCGTGCGCTGAGTGCGCCGCCCTGAGCTTGAGCGCGGCGGTTGGCTTCGCTGTCTTCCAGCGGGCCGGCATGTTCTTCGCGCAGGCGAATGGTTTCGCTTAACCAAAGGCGTTGCAGGCGGCTGGGCGTGGGGTTCTCTTGTGGGCGCACGCGGGGGTCCATTGCTGAGTGGTAAGCAGAGGATAACCGCAGCCGGTGGTGTATGGCAGCGCTGTGCGTGTGTACGCTTACGGCCACTCCCGCTAGGCTGCTGGTAATGATCGGCCGCCTGCCGCGGTCATCCCGCGTGGATGAATAACAACAAAAGCGAGTGCCATCGTGAAATTACCGCATCTAGAGTGGGTTAATCAGGATTCGCCGTACCTGCGTCAGCATCAGCAGGGGTTTCGCGCGCTGCGTTTTGACGCTGAGTTGGAGCAGGCGTTCAAGCGCTACCACGCCAATGAGTACCTGCGTCGCATGCGCTGGGCGCTGCTGGTGGCCACGCTGCTGGCGCTGCTGTTTGTGTTGCTGGATGCGCTCAATATGCCGGAGCCTCTGCGCGGTCAGGTACTGGCCCTGCGCCTGGGGGTGATTCAGCCGCTGCTGCTGTTGGCCTGGCTGGCGACCTATCGGCGCGGTCTGCGCGATTACTTGCAGCTGATTGGCGGCGCTGTGGCGCTGCTCTGCGGGCTGGCCGTGGCGGCTATTATCGGCTTGGCGCGCTATCACAACTTTGCCCTGCCTTATGAGGGCATCATCCTGGTCACGGTGTTCTTTTATTTTCTTACCGGCCTGCGCTTTACCACCGCGGTATTGTGCGGCTGGCTGACGTTGCTGGCGTACCTGGCGGTGGAGTTGAGCGCTGGCTTGGCAGGTGAACTGCTGCTGAGCAATGTCCTGTTTCTGACCCTGGCCAATATCATCGGCTCGGTGGGGTGCTACTCGCTGGAATACGCCTCGCGGCAGAACTTCCTTGCCCATGGTTTGCTGCAGGACCTGGCCGAGAAGGACTTTCTGACTGGGCTGCTCAACCGCCGCGCCTTCACCGAGCGTGCCGAACGCAGTTGGCGTCAGGCGCAGCGGGAAAATCAGGCCTTGGGCGTGGTGATGATGGATGTCGATTTCTTCAAACGCTACAACGACCACTACGGTCATGCGGCGGGTGACGAGGCGCTGGGTCAGATTGCTCAAGTGATCGGTGAGCATGCGCGGCGGCCGCTGGATTGTGCCGCGCGCTACGGCGGCGAGGAGTTTGTCGGCATCTGGTATGGCCTGAGTGAAGAGCAATTGCTGGTGATCCTGCAGGGCATCCGGCGAGCCATCGAAGCCCTGGCGCTTGAGCATGCCTACTCGGATGCTGCCGAAGTGGTGACGCTCAGCATCGGCATGGCCTACCTGACGCCGCTGTCGCATCAGAGCCTGGGCGACGCCCTGCGCCTGGCGGATGTCGCCCTCTACCTAGCGAAGGAGCAAGGGCGCAACCGCGTGGTGGGCAAACGCCAGGACGATTAAGCGCGCTGAGCGGGGGGCTAAGGCTTCAATGATCGAGGCGGAGCCGGTATTCTCGCGCCTATGAAAAATTCACTGCCCCTCTGCCTTATCGCCGCCCTCGCTGAAAACCGTGTGATTGGCCGCGACAACCAACTGCCCTGGCACCTGCCGGCAGACCTCAAACACTTCAAAGCGCTGACCCTGGGTAAGCCGATCATCATGGGGCGCAAGACCTGGGATTCCCTCGGTCGGCCCTTGCCCGGCCGGCTCAATCTGGTGGTCAGCCGCCAGCCCGGTTTAAAGCTAGAAGGCGCGGAAGTCTTCGCCAGCCTGGAGGCGGCACTTGAACGCGCAGAGGCCTGGGCGCAGGCCAATGGTGCCGAGGAGTTGATGCTGATCGGCGGCGCGCAGCTGTATGAGCTGGGCTTGGCCCAAGCGCAGCGCTTGTACCTGACGCGCGTCGCGCTCAGCCCTGAGGGTGACGCGTATTTCCCCGCCTTGAACCCGGCGCACTGGCAGCTCAACGAAAGTACCGCGCATGCCGTGACGGCTGAAACCCCCGCCTACGTCTTTGAGACCTGGCAGCGCACGTAGCGTGCGCGCCTACCGTCCGCCCCGCAGGGTTGCGGCGTAGCCAGAATGCAAAACGCC
>JAWWDH010000065.1:0-11845 GCA_033720015.1 Pseudomonas sp. | reverse complement strand
CACCTTGGCTGCGTGCCTATTGCTCGGCGCATGTGCCAGCAACCCGCAGACGGTTTATCAGCAAGAAGTCATTGCGGGCAACAGCCCGATGGCCAAAAGCACCCTGGAAGCCATCCATAACACCCAGGCCATCCCCCTGCCACTCAACCCTGGCCTGCTAGCACCGCAGTGGCCAATCAGCGCCGACGAGCCGCGCATGGACTTCGGCAGCTCAATTTCCAACTACCGGATCTTTTCCCTGCAGCTGAAAAAGGGCGAGCGTTACACCCTCAACGTGCGCTCGCTGTGCAACAAACCCTGCCTGGGCGTCAGCAAGTTCGCCTTGAAGCCGCGCGCCATGCTGCTGGATGCTTACGGCGCAGTGATTGCCGACAAACCCTCACACGCCTCAGCAGTGGTTGGGCAGATCAACCTCAGCTGGGATGGTGAGGCCGCAGAAGATGGCACCTATTACCTGCTAGTAGCCGCCGATAACGACAATCTCGGTCAGACCATCGTGATTGACGATGTGTGGGTCAACAACTCGCCGCTGATGGCGGTCGAGGTCGATATGCACAGTTCGCCGTTCGGCAAGATCAGCGCATTCTCCACCCCGCGCTGACACACAACAGGCCTCGCGAGCTGCAATGGCTCGCGCAGGCCAAGCGGCCGCAGAATATCCGCGACATCCAGTAATACTCCGCCCATTTATTGATCCAACGCAAGATGACCGGCCCATAGCGCTTTAGCCTAGAGCGATGCCTTTCCGAGGGTTTGCCCTCCAACTGCCATCGACGAGGTCTCCATGAGCATCACCTCTGCCAGCATCTGCGCGGCGGCCGACCAACTGCAGGGCTTTGTCGGTTTCAATGCCAAGACCGGGCGCTACATCGTGCGTTTTTCTGAAGATTCTTTCGGCCTCGACGTCCTCGAACACAGCATCACACCAACCTGCGAATTTGCTTGGCGCGCCTTTGACGGCGAGCTAATGAACCTTGACCGTGCGCGCCTGCAATTTCTGCTGGAGCAGAACATTGATGACCGCCTGAATATCAGCGAAGCGTTGCGAGTCTATCTGCACCGCGCGGACCTGCCGGAAATCTGCGCCGAGCGGCACCGCCTAAACGCCTAAAAAATCTGCTTTTTATAGATGTCCGCAGGCTCTTTGAACGCGAACGAGCCAATCTGCTGATGCTCGACCCAGGCATGCAGGGCGATGCAGCGGCTGCAGCCATGATCAACCCGCGCATGGCCTTTGAGCAGGACGAGTTCCTGGTTGACCTCGGCCACAGCCACGGTCTATGACCAAGGTCAGCACAGCAACCCGCAGGCTGGCTCCCGCACATGTGAGTTAGTACATAACGGCTGATTGCCAGGCTGGCATAATACCCAGCGCACAGCCGGGCAATCAGCCCGAAGCGGTATTGAAAGGACTCAACATCGAAATGCCCCGCATGCTCTCGCCGGCTACCTGGCGCTGGCTTATAGGCCTTCTGCTACTCAGCCTGCCGCCCCTGCTATACGCCGATGAGAACGGCATGATTCATTACCCTCGGCGTGCAGACGGCGATGAATTTCGCTCCATTTACGAGCTGGCGCAGCTGCAACTGGCCCTGAATAAAGCCGGCAGCCCACTACATCTAGAACCCTCGCCATACAGCATGGAGCAAGAGCGTGCGCTAGCCAGCCTGGAGCACAATGACCGCCTCGACGTGGCCTGGAGCATGACCACCCTCGATCGCGAACAGCGCCTGCTACCGGTTCGCATTCCACTCGATAAAGGCCTATTCGGCTGGCGCATCGCCCTGCTGCCCAGTAGTCGCGCGGAACTCCTCAAAGATGTGCGCAGCCTCGACGACCTGCGTCAGTTCTCCGCAGGCCAGGGCCATGACTGGCCGGACAGCGAAATTCTGCGCAGCCACAGTTTGCCGGTCATTACTTCGTCGAGCTATGGCAGCTTGTTTCGCATGCTACAGGCGCAACGCTTCGACTACTTTCCACGCGCGGCGATCGAAATCTGGGGGGAACTGGAACACCCTCGCGGCAAGCAGTTGGTTGCCGACCAACATGTGCTGCTGCACTACCCCACGGCCATGTATTTCTTCTTCTCGCGTAAACGCCCGGAGCTGGCAGAAACCGTCCGTCGAGGTATGGAGAGGGCAATTGCAGATGGCTCATTCGAGCGCCTATTTCAGCAGCATTTCGCCGCGCGGCTAAAACGTGCGCAATTCGCTCAACGCCAGGTAATCGAACTGCACAACCCGCTGCTGCCCAGCGCCACGCCCTTGCAGCGGCGCGAGCTGTGGTTCACTCCAGCGGCACGGGAACGCTAGGCTGTGGCTGCGCCAGGGTGGTCTGCACCACGTTGCGCGTATGCGCGCCGAAGCGCTTGAACAACTCCACCAGCAACTGTTCCAGCAACGGATCCGCTGCGCGCTGCGCCAACTGGTTACCTTCGCTAAACCCCGGAGCCGTCGCAGGCTTGCGCGCCAGCCACTCACCGACCAGCTCATCCAGCGCATCGGCACTGGCGTAGGACTCGGCCGCCACCACGCGCTGAGCATAGTCCGGTGAGTAAGCCGGGTAGCTACTCGGCGGCGTCTGCGTATAGGCCTGTAACAGTGGCGACACCGCCTGTTCGCCCATCAGCTGCTGCATGCGCTCAAGCTGGTACTCCTCGATCGCCGTATGCCGATCCGCCACGCGCGCAATAGCCGCCAGGCGATCAGCGGGATAGCCCAAGGCGCCTTTGAGGGCGATCAGCATCAGCTCGGGCGTGCTGAAACCCGGCACGGTCTTGGCGTGGTACGGCTGAGTCAGGTCCTGCATGTAGTGCAGCGCCCAACCGAGAAAACGATAGCCCCAGTAATCATGCCCACTGGCCAAGGCCAAGCGAGCAAGCCCGGTGTACTGATAAATACGCCAATGCGGCAAAGTGCGCCGCAGGTAGGGTGCCGCCTGAAACACCAGCTCCGGCTCATGGTAATAGCCGATATGAAAAGGCGCCTGGGAGGAATACTCGAAACGCGCGTCGCCAAACGGCTGCTCGCCAAAGTTGTACTGCCCGCCGACCTCACCGGGGTTGTCGCTGAACAAATTGATGTCGTGGCCATAATCCGGCTCATCGGCCGCACTGCTCAGCACCTGCACGGCGCCCACCGTGTCGCCCGGTTGCAAGGCGAGATAACGCCAGTGGCTCCAGGGGCCGATCTTGCGGAACACCAGCACCTGCTCGGCGGCCAGCCGAGCGCGCCCCTCATCAGTCTGCCCAGGTAATTGCTGGACGAAACCGGCCAAGCGAACTTGCGGGTTGACCCGCAGCGCATGCAGGAACGCGCTGCGCCTTTCGTGCACAGGCGTGGCAGCGGCACTGAAGCGCAAGGCATCCGGACGTTCCGGGTAATTCGGGAAGTGTGCACGGGCAAAGGTTTCCTGCTCATCGAGTAACTGCTCGATGGCCGGCGCCTGAGCGTCGAGAAAGTCCTGCAGCGGCTCGTAACGCAACGTGCGCTGCAACTCAGGCAAGGCCTGTAAGGCCAACTGGCTGCCCAGCGAGTGATTGGACCAGGCCAACGCACTTAACGGCTGACACGCCAGGCAACAGGCAAAGAGCAACAGCAGCAATGGCTTCACAGGAACTCCGGCAACAGATAGCAATGCAAAGAGCCGAAGCCTAACGCCAAAGCGCTGATCTAGCACTGTCGTATCATGTCAGCCCATTCACCAATCGGGCAGATCTTCGCTCGTGCTACCAATGAGCCGTTGCCGGGTCTAACCGAGATACACGGCCACTGCGACGACCAGCGCAATCACTGTCAGCGAGAGCGCCAATACTGACGTATTCAGGCGCCGCGGCTCACTCTCGGCGGTGACCGCCGCATGCGCCGGGGTAGCCTGAGCCGCCGCGTGCAGCGGGTTGACGGGGCTGTTCCGCGAGCTAGACAAAGGGGCCTTCTGCTTGAGCGGTTTGGGCAGGTCCACGGCGCGCATAAACAATGTGGCATCTTCATCCGCGCTCGGCGCCACCGTGCCTTTCGGGCCGATCACCAGCAGGCTGACCGAACCCATCTTCAACTGGTCGCCGGGCTGCAGCACCGCCGTCGCGACCTTCTGCTGATTGACCAACAGACCATTAGCCGAAGCCAGGTCCTTGACCTCCAGCACGCCATCCTTGAGGTAGAACTCACAGTGCCGGCGCGACAACTCCTGATCGCGGAAGCACAGCTCGCACTTCACTGAACGGCCAAAGGTCATGGAGCCGTTAATATGGAACTTCTTGCCTTCGTGCTCACCCTGGATCACTTGCAGGTACCAGCGTGCAGCCTGCTCGTTTTTGCTTTTGCTGCGGGCGGGGTCTACCAACAGCAACTCCACTGAGCCCAACCGCACGCGATCACCGGCGCGCAGCTGAAAGCGCGCACTGATACGCTCGTCATTGACGAACGCGCCGCCAGGGCTGCCCACATCGGTCAGGTAGTAGAAGCCATGGTCCTGGCGAATTTCCGCATGAAACGGGCCGATGCTCGGATCCACCAGCACCAGACTGTTGCGGCTATCCTGCCCGATGGTGAAGCGCTCATCGACCAACCAGATTGGAGCTTGACGATTATCACTGAAGTGAATTCTGAGCATCTGCGCCACTACCCCAAAGCCAGTTAAACCGCCGGTGATCCGGGTCAAAAATTGCTGCACTGCGCGCAGGCGCGATTAACCGCAGACACTCTCGAGCCGAGGCGCGCATGCTGCCTGCCAACCAGGAAGGTAGCAATACGCCAGCATCGTTACTTAATCAAAAAGGTTATTCCATAAGCGCTTGACCGGATTATCCGACTTCGCTGGCCTCGTCGCTGGCGCGGGCTGCGAGGCCGCCGCCGGCTTGCGGCGCGGTAGTTGCGCCAGGCGTACACGCTCGTTATGGCCATCAAGCAACTGCAACAGCTGCTCGTTAGCCGGCTCAACTTCCAAGCCCTGCTGCACCAGCGCCAACGCCAAGGCAAACTCACGACGCTTGTAGGCCGCCTCACTTTGCTCGATATAACGCTGTGCAACGCGGTTGGCCCCGGCCAGTGCCAGCAGGTTATCCGGCTCCAGTGCCAGAACTTGGCGGTAGTAGTAGATAGCGCTGTCATCTTCGGGGAGCATTAGCTGTTGCTCCGCCAGGCGCTGCTCGGCCAATTGCAGGTACTGGTTGATCCGGGCCTGCAGAACACGGGCCAGCCCGTCCATCGCTTGGAGGTTGTCCGGGTCACGTGTCAGCACCTGGCGGAACAGGTAGTCCGCATTATCCAGCGCAGGCTCTAGCAAGCGGCCCTCTTGCAGGCGCAGTTCCGCGCGCGCCAGTTGCTCGCTGATTTGCTTTTGCTGGTACAGGTAATAACTGCCGCTGGCCGCGCCGACCAACAGCAATAGGCTGGCCAATAGCCAAACCCACAGCGTACTGCGTCCGGTTTCAGCCCTCGCTGGTTTAGCCAGGCCGAGCGCTGGTGCGATGCGCGTGTTATCCGGGTCATCCAGCGCCAGCTCATCCAGGCTGGCCAGCAGCACCTTGCAGTCGGCAAAACGCTCATCCGGATCTTTAGCCAGCATGCGCTCAAGCAGCCACTGGTAACCCTGTAAATGTGCCGGTAGCTGCGGTACAGGCATCTGCAGGTGATTCATCACGGTTTGCGTGTAATTAGCCGCGCGAAACGGGTTCGTACCGGTGAGCATCTCCAGCAGGATCACCCCCAGGCTATAAATATCGCTGCGCGCGCCCAGCGTCTGACACTGTGCCTGCTCGGGACTGCTATAGGAGGGGCTGCCGACGGCGATACCAAACTGGGTGATGTCATTGTCCAGTTCGAGTTGTTTGGCTACGCCAAAATCAGTGATCACCGCGGTTCCATCAAGGCGAAAGAGAATATTCGCCGGTTTGATATCGCGGTGTATCAGGCCCTTTTCATGCACCACAGCCAGACCACTGGCCACCTGCTGCAGGATGTGCAAAGCGCGGGCCGGGTCGAACACTTCACCCTTGTACTGTGCCAGATCACCACCCGGCACATATTCCATCGCCAAGTAATGGCGACCATCGGCTAGCTGGTCGATGTCATAAATGGTGATGATCGAGGGGTGATGCAAGGAGGCGACAGTGTGGCCTTCCCTGATAAAGCGCCGACTGAACGACTGATCATCCGCGCTCAGCAAGACCTTGATTGCCACCTTGCGGTGCAACGACTCTTGAGTGGCCAAGTAGACCTCGGCCATCCCTCCTTTACCCAAGCGGCCGTGCACCTGATAACCAGGGATATCGAGTAATTGTTCAGTCATAGGGTCAGTGCACATCATCAGGTTGAGACTTGCGGGAGGTGAACAGCCGGCGAAGCAGCCCCTGCGGTTTGACTTCAACGCTGGGCGCAGCCGCATTACGCCCGAGCACGATACAGGAGATATTATCCTTGCCGCCCATTTCGTTGGCCTGCGCCAGCAGCTGGCTGACCAGCTCATCGAGGGTCTGGGCACTGCTGCACAGCTGCTGGATCTGCGCGTCTTCAAGCTCGCCACTCAAGCCATCACTGCACAGCAACAGCAACTCATGCCCACCGAGCGTTCCGTACTGCACGCCAACCTGCAGCGGCTGATCCTCTCGGCCCAGGCACTGCAGAATGACATTGCGCTGCGGATGGCTTCGCGCGACATCTGGCCCCATCTGACCGGCATCAACCATCGCCTGAACCCAACTGTGGTCGCGGGTCAAACGTTCGATGTGCCCAACACTGACGCGATAGGCACGGCTGTCGCCGACCCACGCAATGCTGAACGCGGCCCCATTGAAACGCACCGCCACCAGGGTCGTACCCATGCCACGCAGCTCATCGCTACGCGCCGCAGCGAGAATTTCGCGATTAGCCGCATGCACCGCCTCGACCAATTCCAGGCCATTGGCGCAGCCTGCCTGTAACGCCTGCAAAGCCAGAGCGCTGGCCACTTCGCCACATTGATGCCCGCCCATACCATCGGCAATCGCCCACAAATTCAACTGCGGACAACACAGCAGGGCATCCTCATTGTGTTCACGCACGCGCCCAGGCACGCTGTGGCCGGCATAAATCAGTGCTTGTTCCATAACGTCTCAACATAGGATCAACAGCCGCACGGCACTACGTTGTACTCGGCTCAGAGTGCCCATAATGCGATGGGACACTCCAGCTGTCACCGCCGAGTGATGATTTTACAAGTGAACTGTTAACCAGTCGCACCCGACACTCCTCAGACAAGGGCGGATAACGCCTCAGCTATTCAGCCAGCATGGGCGTAGACTGAATCACCGGCCTCGCCTCACCGCGAGGAGATGGCGCGCTCCAGAATGCTCAACCACGACATTGTCAGAGGTGAAGATCATGAGCAAAGGTATGGATTCGAAGAAACAAGTGAAGAAAAAACCGCTAAAGACCGCCAGCGAAAAACGCCTGGATAAAAAAGACAAGCACGGTGCTAAAACCCTGCTCGGCAGCCACGCCAGCAACACCTGAAGCACTGGCCTGAGGCGAGCATCACGCTTGCACTCAGGCATCCACAGCAAATACACCTGCCATCCGCCATGCACTACTACCAACTCCCTGCCCCACTTAAACCACTTGCCGGCAAGTTCTACCGCAGCCAACGCTCTGCCATGCGCGCCAGAGCCGACGCGCAGATATGGGTGGCTGAAGATCGCGCAATAGTTGCAGCGCTCTGCCTGCACAAGGTCGAGCATGGCCACTGGCTGACCAGCCTGTTGGTCGCCACAACTCAACGTAAGCAGGGCGTGGCACGGCAGTTGATCGAAGCCGCACTGGCCGACTGCTCGACACCGGTCTGGTTGTTCTGCGATCCGCAGTTAAGCGACTTCTACCTGCGCCTGGGGTTTATCCCCTGCACCGACCTACCCCAGCCCCTGGCTGAGCGCCTGGCCCGCTATCGATGCAGCAAAAACCTCCAGGCATTTTCCCGACACCCCGCACAAGCGCTGCGGGACTATGCTTGCCCCTAATCACGGGCGAGCCGAATACAACCCAGTAGCTAGCGCCCAATACTGGCACTTTGCTCAACGTTGCTATTGCCATAATCGGCTAAAGCTCTGCATGCTTAACCAAAGCAACTATAAAAACGGTTTTTCTATGCGATCACCACGATTGCTCAGGCGCCTGCGTAACGACTTCCAGTTGTCCATCATTTCCCTGATGGGCCTGTTTGGCGTAATTGGCATAAGTCCTTATGCGGTTTACCGGCTAGCCACCGGTAACTACCTGGTAGGCTCCGCCGACGCCGTAATTGTCGCGTCCACAGTGCTCGCGGTGCTATACGCCTGGCGGACAGGCGATACGGTTAAACCCGGCATCTATCTGGCCTGCATTTTCTCCGTTGGGGCAACACTGATTGCCATTAACCTGGGCGTTAACGGCCTGTTCTGGATCTACCCACTGATCCTCTTCAACTTCTTTATGGTGTCGCCCAAAAAAGCCTTGTTGGCCACCACGCTGATCCTCGTCACCCTAGTCAGTTACAGCCAGCTAAAGCCGGGTTCGGTGTTCGCTAGCGACTACCAGATGGTTTCATTTCTGGTCACCAGCATGATGGCCAGCATCCTCAGTTTTGTCTTCGCCTACCGCACCAATAGCCAACGCGACGAGCTGCAGCAGCTGGCCATTCATGACCCGCTGACTGGCGCACGCAACCGCCGCGCCATGAATGAGGAGCTAAAGATCGCTTCGTCCATCAAGCGCCGCCACGGCAACAGCTACGGCGTATTGACCATGGACCTGGATCATTTCAAGCGGGTCAACGACAACCATGGCCATCAGGCCGGCGATCAAGTGCTGGTGGACTTTGTCGAGCTGATCACAAGTGCCTCACGCCAAGAAGACCGCTTGTTCCGCTTCGGTGGCGAAGAGTTCCTCCTGCTGCTACCTAATACCGAAAAAGCTGGCCTACTGGCTGCGGCCCAGCACCTGCAGCAACAAGTTCGCCAGCACCTGCGCGGGCCAGACGGGGCTGTGACCATGTCCGTCGGCGGCGCCATACTGCGCCGTGACGAACACTGGGAAGACATGCTGCTACGTGCCGATCAACGCCTGTACCTCGCCAAGAGCGCGGGGCGCAACTGCATCGTGATCGATGAAGGCGTCGATACCGCAAGCCTCCGGCCTGCAACCTAACCCCGCGATTTAATCTTTGCTTACAACGTGCAGCGACAAAACAGTGGCTAGCTGCAGCCAACGCTGTAACAACCCTGCGCTGAGCTTGTCTATTGGCCACACTCACACGAGAGCACTGCCATGAAAAGACGCTCGCTGCTCAAGGCCATCGCCCTGCTGCCGGCCCTGCCCCTGCTCAGTCACGCCCCGCTCAGCCTAGCGCAAGCCATCGCCAGCAGCGTAACCCCGCTGGACAAACCGCATAGTGCCTGGCGTGACCTGCTAACAACCGAGGCTTATTCCGTGCTGTTCGAGGAAGACACCGAAGCCCCGGGTAGCAGCCCGCTGAATCAGGAAAAGCGCGACGGCACTTATGTCTGCGCGGCCTGCTACCTGCCGCTGTTCGCCAGCCAGGACAAATATGAAAGCGGCACCGGCTGGCCCAGCTTTACCCAGCCAATTGCCGGCCACATGGGGCAGAAGCGCGACTTCAAACTGTTCTTCCCGCGCACCGAATACCACTGCATCCGCTGCGGCGGGCATCAGGGCCATGTCTTCGATGACGGTCCAAAGCCAAGAGGCGAACGCTGGTGCAACAACGGCCTGGCCTTACGCTTTATCCCTCAAGGCGAACCGTTACCTGAGCTGAGGAGCTGAATATGGCGCTTATCACTGCTGCCTGGCGCGGCCGCCTGCTGGCCAGCGCCACCCTGCTCCTCGGCGGCCTGCTGGCCGCCTGTGAGCCCATGGCGGCGCAGGCACCACAAGCGCAAATCAACACCCAGTCGGTGGAAAACCCTGGCGTAGCGATCTTTGCCGGCGGCTGCTTCTGGTGCACCGAGTCAGACTTCGACAAGCTGCCAGGGGTGATTGAAACCACCTCGGGCTATATCGGTGGGCACGTCGACAACCCCACCTATGAGCAAGTTTCAGCCGGTAACAGCGGGCATATTGAAGCCGTGCGCGTGCGCTTTGATCCGAGCAAAACCAGCTATGCGCAACTGCTGGAGGCCTTCTGGCCAACCATCGACCCAGTGACGGCCAACGCGCAATTCTGTGACCGCGGCTCGCAATATCGCAGCGCGATCTTTTACAGCAGCCCAGCAGAGCGGCAGCAGGCCGAAGCCTCCAAGGCTGCCCTTGATAAGTCCGGGCGCCTGCCGGCAGCGGTGGTCACCGAAGTCCTCGCCGCCAGCACCTTTTACCCGGCCGAGGACTACCACCAGGACTACTACCTGCGTAACCCGCTGCGCTACACCTACTACCGCAACGGTTGTGGCCGCGACCAACGTCTGGAGCAACTCTGGGGCAAGAAGTAAAAATGTCCGCGCATCCGCCGGCTCTCGCACCAGCGGAGCTAACGGCTGCGCTCATGGTATGCAGTGCCTTGCCCTGAATACTGCTGAGTTCGGTGGCCGGCGGGATACTCGGTGCTCTGCTTGAGAGTCCCGCGCTGCTCAAACGACTGGCTGCTGTAACCCTGCCCCTCGCGCCGCAGTCCGCTGGGTAAGCGCTGCCCACCATAGAGATTATAATTTTCGGCTTGCTGGGAACTGCCAATGCTGCCGTTGGCACCAGCGCTGATATAGGTTTTCGGAATCACCCGCAGCGCCTGCGCCGCATGTTGCTCGGCATACAACGGTGTGCTCACCAGCACACCCAACAGACTGATTATGTACCTGCACATTGTCATCACTGCCTCTGCCACATCGCGTAAAACACTTGAAGTGTTGCCACTACGAACAAGCCAACAGCTGCGTCCAGCAACCCAAACAGCTCATTCTTCGCTACTCACGAATCGTCCCGCTGCGATTTCGCGATAGCCGTCCCGCTTAATTTGGCGGGCATTCATTACTATCGACAGCTCTGAATTTGCACAACGAGCATGACCAACAAGATGAATATCCGCATCGCTCTATTACTGCTGATCGGCCTGACAGATTTGGCGCTGGCGGATCCATTCAGCTGCAGGGTCGTGACAATCAGCGAAGGCGACATCTTCACCTGCCTGACCACTGAGAACAAACGCCTACGGGTTCGCCTTGCAGAAATCGACGCGCCAGAAAGAAAGCAGCCCTATGCGACCGAAGCCAAGCAAGCGCTCTCTGCACTGGTGTTTGAAAAACACGTTGTCCTGCACCTGCAAGAACTGGATCGCTACGGCAGGACGCTGGCGCGCGTCTACGTCGGGGGGCTCGATGTAAATTACACCCTGGTCGAGCACGGCGCTGCCTGGGCTTATACCAAGCAACTGAAAGACCGCAGGCTGAAAGATGCCGAAACCCTGGCTAGAAATATGGGCAAAGGCCTTTGGCGCCTCCCCGCCGAATCCAGAGTCGCGCCTTGGGACTGGCGCTACGCCGGCAGAATTGCTACGCCACAAAAGACCAAACCGAACCAAAAAGCGTCGTTCTCCCAGTTCGGTGGAGGCCAGTAGTCAGGCTGCTTGGTTTATCAATGGTGCCGGAGATAGGAGTCGAACCTACGACCTTCGCGTTACGAGTGCGCTGCTCTACCAACTGAGCTACACCGGCGAGCTTCAGCCAAGTGACGCAGTGCAGCAGCTAAGGTTCAAGCACCCGCTGTAGCGCGACTTAAAGCTGTCACTGCAAGCCTAGCACCCAGTTGCAGAGCGTGCGGCTCACTGCCAATGCAGCGCAGTGAACCCTAAGCCCATATAGCGTTGAGGCTCACTTGCTGGGCAGCTCTAT
>JAWWDH010000064.1:0-11933 GCA_033720015.1 Pseudomonas sp. | reverse complement strand
TCCGTTCCGTGCGCCGAAGAGCGCAAAGATTTACCAGCAACTCTGGACCGAGGAGGGTTCGCCCATCCTGTTGCATGGCCGGAACGTGCAGGCCCTGCTGCAGGAGCGCCTGGGTCATGCGCAACTGGCTCAGGCAGGCCTTGCCGCACAGCTGGATGACTGCCGCGCCGAGATCGCCGAAATCAGCGAGATCAAGGCCGATCAGCAGGCCGAACTGGCTGCACTGCGCCGTGAAACCGATTTGCTCCAGCACGAGCGCCAGCTCGCCCGTGAGTCTGCGCAAGCCTGGGCTGGCCAGCGCGAGCAGCAGGAAGGCGAGATCCGTCGCCTGGATGCCCAGCGGGCCGCGCTGAGTGCCGAACTCAAAGAACAGCAAGACAGCCATCAGCAGCGCCTGAGCGACCTGCAGGGTTCGCGTGATGAGTTACGTGCGCAGTTCGCCGAGCTGGCCGGGAAGATTTTCGATGAACGTGAGCAGCGTTTTGCCGAAACCAGCCAGCAGCAACTCGGGCAACTGCTCGACCCGCTCAAGGAGCGAATCCAGTCCTTTGAAAAGCGGGTGGAAGAAAGCTACCAGCAAGAAGCCCGTGAGCGCTTTTCTCTGGGCAAGGAGCTGGAGCGCCTGCAGCAGCTCAATCAACGTTTGAGCGATGAGGCGACCAACCTGACCCGTGCGCTCAAGGGCCAGAAAACCCAGGGCAACTGGGGCGAGCTGGTGCTGGAACGGGTGCTGGAGCACGCCGGCCTGGAGAAGGGCCGCGAGTACCACACCCAGGTCAGCCTGAAGAGTGCCGACGGCGAGCGCTTCCAGCCGGATGTGCTGATCCAGCTACCGGGCGACAAGCAGGTGGTGGTGGATGCCAAGGTCAGCCTGACCGCCTACCAACAGTTCATTGCCGCCGAGGATGAGCCGGCTCGGCAGCAAGCGTTGAAGCAACATGTGCTGTCCCTGCGCAATCACTTGAAAGGCCTGTCGCTCAAGGATTATCAGCGCCTTGAAGGCTTGCATAGCCTGGATTTCGTCCTGCTGTTCGTGCCCATCGAAGCGGCCTTTGCCGCGGCGTTGCAGGCGGATCCCGGCTTGTTTCAGGAGGCCTTCGATCAACATATCGTCATCGTTAGCCCGACTACCTTGCTTGCCACTTTGCGGGTGATCGACAGCCTGTGGCGGCAGGAGCGGCAAAGCCAGAATGCCCGCGAGATTGCCGAGCGCGCCGGGGCGTTGTACGACAAGTTTGTCGCGTTTATTCAGGATCTGGATGAAGTCGGTGCGCGCTTGCAACAGCTGGACAAAGCCTATGCCGGGGCGCGCAACAAGCTCTGCGATGGGCGTGGCAATATCATCAGCCGGGTGGAAAACCTCAAGCTGCTCGGAGCCCGCGCCAGCAAGAGCTTGCCTGCCGACTTGCTCGAGCAGGCGGCTGGCGTCAGGGTGCTGGATGATCAGGCGGTCGAGTAGGCTGCATTGGCCAGTGTCAGCCATTTAACCAGCGGCTGCCGAAACAGCCGCAGAGCTTTTCGCCGCCGCTGATTCAAAGCAGCAGTAAGACCGTTGCGCCTGCCAGCATGCCCGCGGCCATGACCGGCACGGTCATTAGCGCCAGTTTACGCCCACCGATCAGCGCAACCAGCAAGGCCTTGACCAGGCTGTTGCTCAGCGCCGCCAGGAAAATCCCCTGCACGGCGACCTGGCCATCCAGTTCGCCCTGTGCGCTGCGTGCCAATGACAGGGTAATTGCATCCACGTCGGCCAGCCCCGAGAGCAGCGCCACCAGGTAGACGCCGACATCGCCGAGCCAGTGCTGTGCGCCTTCGACCAAGAACAGGATCAAGGCCAGCAGCGCGGTAAAGCGCAGGGCCGGGCCCAGCTCGAAAGGGTTGTTCAGCGGCGGTTCGGCTGCATCTTCGCTCTCCGTGCCGGCGCGCCAGAAGTGCAGCAACGCACCACCGGCATACACCAAAGCGGCGACGCCCAGTGGCCAGGCCAGCTGCGGCAGCAAGCTGGCGTTGACCAGGCCGACTTCCAGAAGAATGCGCGGAAACATCAATGCCGAGGTGGTGAGCAGACCGCAGGCCAGAACCGCGTGCAGGTTGCGGCCGGTGGCCAGCCGCGCCAGGGTCACGGTCATTGCCGTGGAAGACACCACGCCGCCCAGCAGCGCAGTGATCAATAGACCCTGGCGCATACCCACCAGCCGAATTGCCACATAAGCGGCAAAGCCGATGCTGGCGATCAGCACCACCATCCACCAGATGACGTAAGGGTTGAACACCTGCCAGGGGCCATAGCCCTGATTGGGCAGCGCCGGCAGCAGCACCAGGGAAATAAACAGCAATTTCAGTGCGCCGGACAGTTCCGCCTCAGTGAGCCGCTGCAGGGCGCCATGCAGGGACTGTTTGAGGCTCAGCAGTAATGCCACTGCCACCGCGCCCGCCGCCGCCAGCCCGGCATACCCGGCCATGGCCAGGCTGCCAAGGAGAAAGGTGATCAGCAACGCCACTTCGCTGGTCATGCCCATATCGCCGAGGCGCTTCAATTCGGCAAAGTAGGACGCCACCACGAGCAGGGTAAAGCCGGCAAAGATCGCGGCCCAGGCGATGACGCTGAAGTGCTCGCCGAGCAACATGGCAAAGGCCCCGAGCAGGCTGGACAGGGCGAAGGTGCGAATCCCCGCGACGAGTTTTGAGTCATCGGCATTGCGCCCCTGCCAGCCGCGCTCGGCACCAATCAGCAGACCGGCGGCTAAGGCGCTGGCAAAATTCAACAAGGTGTCGAGGGCTTCCGGCATGAGCACGTCCTGGGTGAAGATTGCCGGCAGTTTAGCCAGTGAGTATCAGGCTGTATTGCGGCAGGTCAGTGTGTGTTGACGTCGATGCGCAAGATTATTCAAGACGACGCGCCCGCGATACGGCAGGCTATTAGGCACAAGGAGGGCACATGAGCCGTTTGCAACATTTTCTTTATGGTAGTCGCGACAGCATCCCGATGATCGTCGGTATTCTGCCGTTTGGTCTGATCTATGGTGCGCTGGCCAGCTTAGCCGGGCTTAGCCTCGGCCAGGCGCTGGGCATGTCTTTATTGGTGTATGCCGGCTCTGCGCAATTTATTGCCATCAGCCTGCTGACGCTGGGCAGCGGTGCTGTGGTGATTCTGCTCACGACCTTCGTCGTCAATCTGCGGCATGTACTCTATAGCGCGGCGCTACAGCCTTATGTGGGGCGGCTTGGGCAGCGCTGGCGCGTGCCGTTGGCGTTTAGCCTGACCGACGAAACCTTCGCTGTGGTGCAGCGCCGTTACCTGGCCCGTGGCATGACTGAGCATGGTCAGTGGTACCACACCGGGGTGGCGTTGGCGCTGTACCTGTCGTGGGTGGGCAGTTCGCTGGTCGGCGCACTGTTTGGCCAGAGTGTGCCGAACCTTGCTGGCTGGGGGCTGGATTTCGCCATGCTGGCGACCTTTATTGGCATTGTGGTGCCCGCGCTGCGTAGCCAGCCGCAAATTGCCGCGGCGCTGGTGGCGGGCGCGGTGGCGTTGCTGTGCCATGCCTGGCCGTACAAGCTGGGGCTGATGGCGGCCGCGCTCAGCGGTATTGCGGTTGGCGTGCTGCTGGAGCGGCGAAAACCGGCGGTGATGGTCGAGGAGCTCGGCTGATGGATATCTGGCTACTGATCCTTGGCATGGCGCTGATCACGTTCGTCATTCGCTACAGCCTGTTTGCCTTTCCTGATCTGCGCTTTCCACCGCTGGTGCGCCAGGGGCTGCATTACGTGCCGACAGCGGTGTTGAGCGCCATTGTGCTGCCGGGCATGCTGATCCCCGATGGCCAGCAATGGGCATTCAATCTGCACAATGCCTACCTACTGGCAGGCCTGGCGACGATTGTCATTGCCGCACTGACACGACACCTGCTGGCCACCATTGGTGGCGGCTTGTTGGTGTTCTTCTTGTTGCGTGCGTTGCTCGGCCAGTTACCGGTATAAGTGCGGCCAATATGCCGAAAGTGCAGCAAAAAACCTGTGTGGCTGTGGCTTTGTCGGGTGCTCTTGCAGTCAAATGCCTGACCACCCGCTTGGCCACTGCACAAAGGTACACGGACGATGACCGAACAATCGCAATTCGCATTGCTGGGTAAAAAACGCTTTTTACCGTTTTTCATCACCCAGCTGTTGGGCGCCTTCAACGACAACATCTTCAAGCAATCGCTTATCCTCGCCATTCTGTTCAAGATCAGTTCGGGCGCCGACAAGGCCTTGCTGATCAACCTCTGCGCCTTGTTGTTTATCCTGCCGTTCTTCCTGTTTTCCGCCCTAGGCGGGCAGTTTGGCGAGAAGTTCGCCAAGGATTCGCTGATCCGCAAGATCAAGCTTGCTGAGATCGTGATCATGCTACTGGGCGCAGCTGGGGTGTTGCTTGGCAACTTGCCGCTGATGCTTGCGGTGTTGTTTGCCATGGGCACACAGTCGGCACTGTTCGGCCCGGTGAAGTATTCGATTTTGCCGCAGCACCTCAAAGAGCAGGAGCTGGTGGGCGGTAACGCGCTGGTGGAGATGGGCACTTTTCTGGCCATCCTGGCCGGCACTATTGGTGCCGGCATCATTATGGCCAGCACTGGTTACGCCTACATCGTCGCGGCCTGCGTGGTGGTGGTGGCGGTCGGCGGTTATCTGGCCAGCCGGGGCATTCCCGCTGCGGCCGCCGCCATGCCGCAGCTCGAACTGGACTGGAACATCCTGCGTCAGTCCTGGCTGATCATGAAGCTCGGCCTGGGCCAGCGCCCGGCGGTGTCGCGCTCGCTGGTGGGCAACTCGTGGTTCTGGTTTCTCGGCGCGGTGTACCTGACGCAGATTCCGGCGTATGCCAAAGAGTGGCTGTACGGTGATGAGAGTGTGGTGACGCTGATTCTCACGGTATTTTCCCTGGGCATTGGCCTGGGCTCGATGCTCTGTGAGCGCATGAGCGGACACAAGGTGGAAATTGGCCTGGTGCCATTTGGCTCAATCGGTTTAACGATATTCGGCATTTTGTTGTGGTGGTTTTCCGGCGGGTTCCCGGAGGCGACGGTGGCGCATGACTGGCTGACAGTATTGAGTTACAGCCAGGGTTGGTGGATTCTCGGCTCGATTCTGGGCATCGGTTTATTTGGCGGCTTCTACATCGTGCCGCTGTATGCGTTGATTCAGTCACGCACGGTGGAGCATGAGCGGGCGCGGGTGATCGCCGCTAACAACATCCTTAATGCGCTGTTTATGGTGGTGTCGGCGATTGCTTCGATCCTGTTTCTCAGCGTCGCCGAGCTGTCGATTCCGCAGCTGTTTCTGACCATTTCGCTGATGAACATCGCGGTTAACAGCTACATCTTCAAGATCGTCCCCGAATTCAGCATGCGCTTTATGATCTGGCTGCTCAGTCACTCGATGTACCGCGTGGAGCACAAGGGGCTTGAGGCGATTCCTGATGAAGGCGCGGCGGTGCTGGTGTGCAACCACGTGTCGTTTGTCGATGCGCTGCTGGTCGGCGGTGCGGTGCGGCGGCCGGTGCGTTTTGTCATGTACTACAAAATCTACAACCTGCCGGTGCTCAACTTTATCTTCCGTACCGCCGGCACCGTGCCGATTGCCGGGCGTAACGAAGACCTGCTGATCTATGACGCGGCGTTCAAGAAAATCGCTGAATACCTGCGCAATGGCGAGCTGGTGTGCATCTTCCCGGAAGGCAAGCTGACTACCGATGGCGAGCTCAATGAGTTCAAAAATGGCATCGAGCGCATCGTCGCAGACAACCCGGTACCGGTTATTCCCATGGCGTTGCAGGGTTTGTGGGGCAGTTTTTTCAGCCGTGACCCACACAAGGGTTTGTTTAAGCGTTTGTGGTCGCGCATCACCCTGGTAGCGGGTGCGCCGGTGCCTGCCGAAGCGGTCAAGCGTGAGCTGTTGCAGACGCAGGTAGCGGCATTGCGTGGTGAGCGACGTTAGCTCGGTATGACCTAGGGCGCTGGTGCTGGTTATCCTCGCCCGGCGGTCTATGGTTGCTGTTGTGCTTAGTCCACGAAAAGGTATTCCGCCATGTCTACGAAAACCCTGTTGCCCCTGCTATGCGCCGGCATGCTTGGCGTCGCTGAAGCCGCCGTGGTGGTCAAAGCGGTGCCTTATGAGATTGACGGTGAGGCATTCGAGGGCATGCTGATTTATGACGATGCGATCACTACGCCGCGTCCAGGCTTGCTGATGGTGCCCAACTGGCTGGGCGTCAGCGAGGGTTCGGCGAAGAAGGCCGCACGTGCCGCCGGCGATAAGTACGTGGTGTTTATGGCGGACATGTACGGTAAAGCCGTGCGCCCCGCCAACGCCGAAGAAGCCAAAACGGCTGCGACCTTTGTACGCAGTGATCGGTCACTGATGCGCAAACGGGCCCAGGCGGCGGTGGAGGTGCTTAAGGCACAAACCGCGAAGGTCGCTTTGGATACCAGCAAGCTCGGCGCAATTGGTTTCTGCTTTGGTGGCGGGGCGGTGCTCGAACTGGCCCGATCGGGGGCGGAGCTGCAAGGCTTTGTGTCTTTCCACGGCAATCTGGATACGCCTAACCCGAGCGATGCACAGAACATCAAGGCGCCCGTATTGGTGCTGCACGGTGCGGATGATCCGAGCGTGCCGGCTGAGCAGGTCGCAGGCTTTATCGCCGAGATGAAGGCCGCCAACACCGATTGGCAATTGGTCAGCTACGGCGGCGCGGTGCATTCCTTTACCAACCCGCAGGCCAATGTGCCGGGGCGCAACCAGTACCATCCGGTGGTGGCCGCGCGCGCGTTTAAGGCCATGGATGATTTGTTCAGCGAGGCGTTCGGTCAGCGCTGACAGCAACGGCTGTTTGGCTGTGCCAAGCGTGCGCTGACAGCCGGGCCAGCCGGTCAGCCTGGCAGCTCGATCCGCGCAGTCTCACCTGGCACTGACGGCCAGTCCTGCGCGGCCCAGCGCTGGCGGGCCTGGTCGATCAGCGCCTGGTCGCTGGCGACGAAGTTCCAGTTGATCCTCCGTGGGCCGATCGGTGCGCCGCCAATCAATACCAGATGGCTCTCGCTGCAGGCGCTGAGGGTAAATGTCTCGCCTTCGGGCATTACCAGCAGGCCGCGCAGTGGCAGTTGCTGTTCATCGAGTGCTGCGTCCCCGTCAATCAGGTACAGCGCGCGCTCGGCATGTTCGGCCGGTATCTGCAGCGTGGCCCCGGCGGCCAGCTTGATCTCTGCATAGAGCGTTGGCGAGCGCACCGGGACCGGTGATTGCAGGCAGAAACCGCTGCCGGCGATCAGGCAGATGTCCACGCCCATGCTCGCGCTGCGCGGCAGGCTGCTGGCTGGGTGGTGACTGTAGCTCGGTGGGCCTTGTTCTTCAGCAGCAGGCATGGCCAGCCAGACTTGCAGGCCATGCATGCGTGAGCCGCTGCGCCGCAAGGCTTCAGGGGTGCGCTCGACATGCGCCACGGCTTGGCCGGCAGTCATCCAGCTGACTTCGCCAGGCCTGACCAGCTGATCCGAACCCAGGCTGTCCTTGTGTTGCAACTGCCCCTCGAACAGGTAGGTGAGGGTGGACAGGCCGATGTGCGGATGCTGGTTGATGTTCATACCGCGACCGGCCGGGTAGGTGTTTTCAAGCATATGGTCGAAAAACACGAACGGGCCGACGCTGCGGCATTTGGCCGAGGGCAGGGGACGCAGAATGGGTTGCCCGGAGATGTCTTCCTGGCGCGGCTTGATTAGCAGAAAGTCACTCATAATGCGGCCTCGCGCAGTAGGGTGCTGACTTTAACCTCGCTGCTGGTCATCAGTTTGTGCACTGGGCATTTGTCGGCAATACGCAGCAGCTGCTGGCGCTGTGCCTCGTCCAGTGCGCCATGTAGGGTCAGCTCGACATTTAAGCTGTAGACGCCTTGGCGCTCCTGGCTGCTATCACGGCTCAGGGTCACGCCGAGGCCGTCCAGCGGTAAGCCTTTCTGCTTTGCATAAAGTGACAGCGTCAGTGCTTTACACGCGCCGAGTGCCGCGTCGAACAGATCATGCGGGTCAGGTGCCAACGCTGTGCCGCCTAGCTCCACGGCGACGTCGCTGTGCAGGGTGTGTGGACCAATGCTGATGCGCTGCAGCAGGCCTTTTTCGTTGCTGATGCTGATCATTTGAACTCCAGGGTCAGGGGCTGAATTGGCAGCCTAGCTTAGGCCATTAGTCTGCGGCCACTGCTTTATATGCGCACATTTACGCCACGCACAGGCAGCCCTGAGCCTGTGTGCTGAGGCATGCTGGCGAAGCACTGAAGGGCAGCCAGTGGTCTGCGACGGGCGCCAAGTCGGGTGAACTTGCGTTCAGTACGCGGGGTCTATGCTGCTCAGTCTGTCAGGAGGACGCCCGTTTGCATGCCCTACGAATCAGTTTTGCGCTAGCGCTGGGCTTTGCGGCTCAGTTTGCCCAGGCCCGCGACTATCGCTTCAGCGATGCACATCTGCACTACGTCGATTTCTTTCAGGAAAGCGCCGGCATGACCGAGCTGTTTGAGCAGATGGCTGTTGGCAATATCGAGCATGTGATGTTGTCGGGCATTCCAGTGGCGAAGAAGTGGCATGAAGACGAGCCCAAGCGCCCGCGTTACTACGCCGGTGATGATGCCGACGCTTATTGGTACAGCGCCACCGATGTGCTGGTGGCGCACGCTTACAAGCAAGTGCCCGCCGAGCAGCGCAAGCGACTGCACCCGTTTCTCTCAGGCTTCAATCCGAATGACAAGAATGCCGATGCGCATATCCGCCGTATGCTCGAGCTCGATCCCGGGCTGTGGCAGGGTATCGGTGAAATATTTACCCGGCATGACGACCTTACTGCGTTGATCAATGGTGATACCCCGCGTGCCAATAACGAGGCACTGGCGCGAGTTTTCCACCTGGCCGCCGAGTACGATCTGCCGGTGATGTTGCATTCCAATATCACCTCCAAGCGTGAGCGTAATCCGTTGTACCTGCAGGAAATCGAAGACCCGCTGCGCAACCATCCGCATGTGCGGTTTATCTGGGCGCATGCCGGCACCAGCATGGAGATTCATCGGCATCAGCAAAAGCTGGATTTCCTTCTGCCGACTCTTCAGCGAATGCTCAAGCAGTACCCCAATCTGTATATCGATCTGTCCTGGACCATGCTCCAGCCCTACCTGCTGGACGCCGAGGGTAAGCCTGATCCGGCTTGGGTGAAATTGGTCAGCAGTTACCCGGCGCGCTTTATGTTGGGTTCTGACGTGGTTGGCCGTTTTAATGGGCTGGCTGAAAATATGACGGGTTTTAAGCCGTTTCTCGACGCCTTGCCCGAGGATGTCGCCCAGCAGGTGGCGCGCGATAACTTCCTGGCCGTGCTGCCACGCAAGGTGCAGGCCGAGCTGGCAGAGTAAGCCTGTCATCGCGCTGTCACACCGGTGTCATAGGCTCGCGCTCATCTAAAAAGGAGCGCGACATGCACTACACCCGTTTCAGCGGCCTGGCCGCACTTGTCCTGATCAGTAACCTGGCTCAGGCCGAAGTCCGTGTTGAGGGCCCGGTCGAATATGGTGTGTTCGTCAGCGATTATCAGGACTTTCAGGCTGGCGAGCGGGTGCTGGCCCGCAGCAACCAGCAGATCGAAACCGCTGAGCTGATCCCGGCCAAGCTTGGCAGCAAGTTCGGTCTGCGCTACAGCCTGGCGGGCAAGCAGGCCAATGACTCGCCGCTGACCCTGCTTTACCTCACCCCAGGCGTTGTCACGCCAGATGGCAAGCGGCATGACAAATTTGTCGTGACACAAAAACTGGTGCCTGCTGCCCCGCAGGATGTCATGGCCTTCGAATTCACCGAGGCGCATGAAGTGGTGCCGGGTGAATGGCACTTTATGGTGTTTCAGGATGATCGCAAGTTAGTGGAGCGGCGCTTTATCGTGCGCTGAACTTAGGCTAAAGCGTTCTGCAGACCCGAGCATTGGCTCGGGTTTTTTATGTGCCAGAGGTCAAGAATACGGCTGTGAGGCCGATAGTTGGATAGTTGATTGAATGCTGGCTGAAGGCCCTGGATATGCCCATAAGGCATGCATGGCGCTATGCCGTTGACCATACGCTAGACCGCAAGGACACCTGTAATGACCCTGAGAAACCTCAATATTGCGCCCAGAGCATCGCTCGGATTTGGCTTGGTGGCATTGCTGGTTCTGCTACTTGGCAGCTTTTCGTTGTTGCAGATGGCTGAAATGAACAAGCAGTCAGATCAGATAAACGGGAACTGGCTGCCTAGCATTCTCAACTTGGGCGAGATGAACCAGGATATTTTGCGTTTGCGCGCGCTGACCCTGCGCTCGATGCTCAATAGCGACGAAAGCATGACCCGGCAAAACCTTGCCCGTATCGATGAGCTCGCGGGCAAGCTGAATATTGCCCAGGACAGTTATGAAGAGCTGATCTCCAGCAGCGAAGAAAAGGCCATGTTCGAGCGCTTCAAGCAAGCTGAAAGCAGCTATTTTCAGGAGCAGCGCAAGATTGTAGAGGCACTGCGCCAGAACGATCTTGACGCCGCCTTGGCAGTGGCCAATGGCTCACTTAATGCTCATGCCGACAGCATGGCCAAAGCACTGAGCGATCTGTCTGTGTTGAATCGCCAAGGTGCTACCGCTGCTGCCAAGCGTACCGATGAAGTATTTGCCAGCGCGCGTTTGTGGGTTATTACGATGATCGTGCTAGCCGTTTTGCTGACCATGGTGTTGGCGCTGCTGTTGACACGTAGCATCGTCGCGCCGCTGGCCGAAGCCGTTCGGGTTGCCGAAGTCGTAGCGGGTGGCAATCTCACACAGTCGATCAATGTGTTGGGTGCGGATGAGCCCGCGCGCCTGCTGGGGGCGCTGAAAAGCATGCAACAGAGCCTGCGCAGCACTATTCAGAATATTTCTGATTCATCCAACCAACTGGCCTCCGCTTCAGAAGAGCTGAATGCGGTGACTGAGGATTCAACCCGAGGCTTACAGCAGCAAAACAATGAAATCGAACAGGCCGCCACGGCTGTCAATCAGATGACCAGTGCGGTAGAGGAAGTGGCGCGCAATGCTGTCAGCACCTCGGAAGCGTCCAGCGAGTCCAACCGCACTGCGCTGCAGGGTCGTGAGCAAGTTCGCCAGACCGTTGACTCGATCAGCGCTCTGGCTGACGACGTGACCCACACTGCTGTTGAAGTTGAGCAACTGGCTGGCCAGGTGCGCGATATCAGCAAGGTGCTGGATGTAATCCGTTCGATTGCCGATCAGACCAATCTATTGGCACTCAACGCCGCCATTGAAGCGGCGCGGGCCGGTGATGCCGGGCGTGGTTTTGCCGTGGTGGCGGATGAGGTGCGCGCTTTGGCTCACCGTACTCAGCAGTCGACGAGTGAAATCGAGCAGATGATCAGCGGCATTCAGCAGGGCACCGACAAGGCGGTCAACGCCATGCAGAACAGCAATACGCGGGCGCGCTCGACTCTCGATGTGGCCATGGCAGCGGGCCAGGCGCTGGAGGAAATTACTGCGGCCATCTCACAGATCAACGAGCGTAACCTGGTGATCGCCAGCGCCTCGGAAGAGCAGGCCCAAGTGGCCCGCGAAGTGGACCGTAACCTGGTGAATATCCGTGACTTGTCGATGCAGTCGTCGGCGGGCGCCAATCAAACGACTGCCGCCAGTCAGGAGCTATCGCGCCTGGCAGTGGACCTGAATACGCTGGTGTCGCGCTTCTCGATTTGATCCTGACTTGCCTCGGCTGCAAGAGCGGCCGCTTCGAGCGTAATGCTGTTTACTTAAGCATTTGAGCTCCGGCGGAGCTTCTCTGAAAATCCGATGCCAGGTTCTGGCATCGGATTTTTTATGTCTCTCCAGCAGCAACTGCTCGACTTAGGCGAACTGTTTAACTTCTCC
>JAWWDH010000063.1:0-12180 GCA_033720015.1 Pseudomonas sp. | reverse complement strand
TGCCTTGCGATAGAAGCGCGCGCCGCTCGGAGTGAGCGATACGCCCTGTGCGTGGTGACGAATCAGCAGTTGCACGCCGAAGTTATCTTCCAGCCCCTTGATTGCGGTGGAGATCGACGGTTGAGCGATATACAGTTTGCGTGAGGCCTCGGCAACGCTGCCGGACTCCACGGTGGTCACGAAGTATTTGAGCTGACGTAAGGTATAGGTGGCCACGCAAACCTCTTCTGGGCTGATGCTGCCCACAGCTGGGCAGAGCGATTAAACAGCTAATAGCGATGCAGGCTGTCCACGATGGCTGTGTATAGGCCAACTTTGGAAGCGCCCGGCTGTACCTGCGTCACTGAGGGGCAGTGTTGCTGTTCGCCAGCTTAGCCGGCAAACACGCTTTGCCTTGCGGTTATCAGTCGCTCAGCGCTTCTGCCAAGGCTGCCCAGCAGTCAGCAGCCGCTTATTACGGGTTGCTCACCATACCCTAGCTACACCAGAGGGCAGTGCCGCGCTTGCCTCGCTTTTTTATATAGGCGAAACATATTTTTAATAATTTTCCTCTGTCGAGCGATGTCGCACCATCACCCTCAATTCAATAAAAGAATCACCACCCTGGTGGTCGATGAGGGAGTGCAGCGTGTTAGATCTCAGCTATTGGCAACAGCGGGCCGCCCGCCAAGTGTTTATCGACAAGGCGCTGATTGGCGGCAGGCAGGTTGCTGCAGCATCAGGCATGACCTTCGATTCGATTAATCCGGCAACCAATCAACTGCTGGCCAAGGTAAGCGCCTGTGGCGAGGCCGAGGTTGATCTGGCTGTGCAGAGCGCCCGTCAGGCTTTCGAGCAGGGCCCTTGGGCACGAATGGCACCGGGCGAGCGCAAGAAAATTCTGCTGCGCCTGGCCGAGCTGATGATGCAACACCGCGAGGAGTTGGCACTGCTCGACTCCTTGAACATGGGCAAACCAGTGATGGATGCCTGGAACATCGACGTGCCTGGCGCCGCTCATGTGTTCGCTTGGTACGCGGAAAGCCTCGATAAGCTCTACGACCAAGTGGCCCCTACAGCACAAAACGTGCTGGCTACCATTACCCGCGTGCCACTAGGCGTTGTAGCTGCTGTGGTGCCGTGGAACTTCCCTCTGGATATGGCTGCCTGGAAGCTGGCGCCGGCGCTGGCGTCGGGTAACAGCGTGGTGCTCAAGCCGGCTGAGCAATCGCCGTTCTCCGCCTTACGTCTGGCTGAACTGGCGCTGGAAGCAGGCGTGCCGGAAGGCGTGCTGAACGTGCTGCCAGGCCTCGGTGAAAGCGCCGGTAAAGCCCTGGGCTTACACCCGGATGTCGACTGCCTGGTGTTCACCGGCTCGACCCTGGTGGGCAAGTACTTCATGCAGTACGCGGCACAATCCAACCTCAAGCAAGTGTGGCTGGAGTGCGGCGGCAAGAGCCCGAGTTTGGTCTTCGATGATTGCCAAGACTTGGACCTGGCTGCCGAAAAAGCCGCCTTCGCGATTTTCTTCAACCAGGGCGAAGTCTGCTCCGCCAACTCGCGCTTGCTGGTGCAGCGTTCGATCCACGACGAGTTCGTTGAACGTTTGCGCGAAAAAGCTAAACAGTGGCAGCCGGGCGATCCACTTGATCCTAACAGCCGTGCCGGTGCCCTAGTCGATGGGCGGCAGACGGCAGGGGTGATGGACTTTATCGCCGGCGCCAGCGCCGAGGGCGCGAAGCTTGTGTGCGGCGGTGAACGCCTAACGATCAATGGTTCGAATAACTTTGTACAGCCCACGCTGTTTACCGGAGTAAGCGCGGACATGCGTTTGTCCTGCGAAGAGGTGTTCGGTCCAGTGCTGGCGATCAGCGCTTTCGACGACGAAGACCAGGCGGTAGCCCTCGCCAACGACAGCATCTACGGCCTGGCTGCTTCGCTGTGGAGCGATGACCTCAACCGCGCCCACCGCGTCGCCCGCCGCCTTAATGCCGGCACGGTGTCGGTCAATACAGTGGACGCCCTGGATGTGACGGTGCCCTTCGGCGGCGGTAAACAGTCCGGTTTTGGCCGCGACCTGTCACTGCATTCATTCGATAAGTACACCCAGCTGAAAACCACCTGGTTTCAGTTGCGTTAAGCCAGACGTGCATCCCTACAACTACAAAAAAGGATGAAGCAATGACGCAAAATACAAGTGTTGGGCTTACCAGCGCGCTGCCGCAAGCGCGCGCCAAAAGCCTTCGTAAGGCGCTCGGCCTTGGTTCCCTGCTGGCCGTTGCCATCGGCCTGGTGGTGTCGCAAGGGGTCATGGTGCTGATGCTGCAGGGTGCCGGCATTGCCGGACTGGGCTTTATCATCCCGCTGGGCTTGGCATATCTGCTGGCTCTGAGTTACGCCTTCTCGTTTTCCGAACTGGCGTTGATGATCCCGCGAGCTGGTAGCCTGAGTAGCTATACCGAAGTCGCGATTGGTCAGTTCCCGGCGATTCTTGCGACCTTTTCCGGTTACATAGTGGTGGCCATGTTCGCCCTGTCGGCCGAGTTGCTGCTGCTCGATCTGATCATTGAAAAAGTCTACCCGCATGCCTTGCCGTCGATGACGGTGGCCTTCGGTGTGCTGGGCCTGTTCACCGTGCTCAACCTGTTCAATATCGACATCTTCGCCCGCTTGCAGTCGGTATTGGCGGTGGTGATGGTGGTGGTGTTGCTGCTGCTTGGTTTTAGTGCGGTCGGCCATGAAAACGCTGCGCCTTTGACTAGCCTTGGTCTGAGTTTGGAGGGTTTTAACCCGATGGGCTTCGGTGTGCTTGCATTGACCGCACTGGCTATCTGGGGCTTCGTCGGTGCTGAGTTTGTCTGCCCGCTAGTGGAAGAGTCGCGTCGTCCGGAGCGTAATATTCCGCTCTCGATGATCATCGGCGTGAGCGTGATCTTCTTCACCATCAGCCTTTACTGCTTGGGGGCACTGCTAATGGTGCCGCAGGAAGAACTTGCCAGTAACGGCTTGCCGCACTACCTGTTCGCCACCGCGGTATTCGGTGAGACGGGGCAGCTGCTATTGGTGACCGCCGCTATCACCGCCACCTGCAGCACCCTCAACACTTCGTTGGCAGCTATTCCGCGCATGCTCAGCGGCATGGCGCAGAACGGTCAGGCGTTCCCTTGCTTCAAACGCCTTAGCAAAAGCACTGGCGCGCCTTGGGTGGCAGTATTATTCGTTGCTGCCATCACCGGCCTGCCGATCCTGCTGATGGGCGTCGACTCGATCAACCTGCTGTTGATCGCCGCTGCGCTGGCTTGGCTGCTGGCCTACATCATTGTCCACGTCGATGTGATCGTGCTGCGCATGCGCTATCCGAACTTGGCTCGGCCTTTCCGCACCCCGTTCTATCCACTGCCGCAGCTGTTTGGCATCGTTGGTATGTTCTACGCAATGTGGCATGCCTCACCTTCGCCGGAACTGACTGTGCAGATCTTCACCAGTGCCGGTGTAGTGCTGGGCATCATTTCGTTGATTGCGGTGTTGTGGATCAAGCTGGTGATGCGCAAGCCGCTGTTCACCCCCGAACCCATTGAAAATGCTTTGAACCCGAACAACGATTAACAGGCCGCTTGCGGTCGAAGAGTGAGGCCCCAGAGTGGGCAGGAGAGCTGTAATGAATGCGCTAAACAAAAAAATCCGAGAAACCCGTGACTATCAGGCTCTGGATGCTGCTCACCACATCCATGGTTTCGTCGACCAGAAGGCGCTGAACGCCGAAGGGCCGCGTGTGATGGTTAAAGGCGATCGTCTGAACCTTTGGGATAACGACGGTAATCGCTACCTCGATGGTATGTCAGGTCTGTGGTGCACTGCCCTCGGCTACGGCCGCAAAGACCTTGCAGCTGCTGCGACTAAGCAGCTGGAGCAACTGCCGTACTACAACATGTTCTTCCACACCACACACCCGGCGGTGGTGGAACTGTCCGAACTGTTGTTTAGCCTGTTGCCCGGCCACTACAGCCACGCCATCTACACCAACTCGGGTTCCGAGGCCAACGAGGTGCTGATCCGCACCGTGCGTCGCTACTGGCAGATTCTCGGCAAGCCCGAGAAAAAGGTGATGATCGGCCGCTGGAACGGCTACCACGGCTCGACCCTGGCAAGCACCGCACTGGGCGGCATGAAGTTCATGCACGAAATGGGCGGTATGATCCCGGACATCGAGCACATCGATGAGCCGTACTGGTTCGCCCACGGTGGCGACTTGACCCCGGCCGAGTTCGGCCTGCGCGCGGCCCGCCAGTTGGAGGAGAAGATTCTCGAACTGGGTGCCGACAAGGTCGCCGGCTTTATCGCCGAGCCGTTCCAGGGTGCTGGCGGCATGATCTTCCCGCCGGAAAGCTACTGGCCGGAAATTCAGCGCATCTGCCGCAAGTACGACGTGCTGCTGTGCGCCGACGAAGTCATCGGTGGTTTCGGTCGCACCGGCGAGTGGTTTGCCCATGAGTACTTCGGCTTCGAGCCGGACACCCTGTCGATCGCCAAGGGTTTGACCTCGGGTTACATCCCCATGGGCGGTCTGGTGCTGTCCAAGCGTATTGCCCAGGTACTGGTCGAGCAGGGCGGGGTGTTTGCCCACGGCCTGACCTATTCCGGTCACCCGGTCGCCGCTGCCGTGGCGCTGGCCAATATCAAGGCGCTGCGCGACGAGGGTATTGTCGGCCAGGTTAAGAACGACACCGGCCCGTACCTACAGCAATGCCTGCGTCAGGTGTTCGGTGACCACCCGCTGGTCGGCGATATTCAGGGCACCGGTCTGGTTGCCGCGCTGCAGTTCGCCGAAGACAAGGCGACCCGCAAGCGTTTCGCCAACGAGAACGACCTGGCCTGGCGCTGCCGCACCATCGGCTTCGAGGAAGGCGTAATTATCCGCTCGACACTGGGCCGGATGATCATGGCACCGGCGCTCATCGCTAATCGCAGCGAGCTGGACGAGCTGGTGGAAAAGACCAAGCGCGCGGTGGACCGCACCGCCCAGGAAATCGGTCTGCTCTGACCGATCTAGATGCGCAGCGTGCGGAAGAACATCGCGCTGCGCATCTAGCGTTCTCTAGACACTCATAAGCGTTACAGACTAAGCGAATGAAGGCGTGTTTTAGATGAATAGCCTTTAGTTTTGTAGATACAGTGACAGTCCACTTTCGGCTGACTCCGGCCTGTCACGACCGACAGAAGGCGGCCAGCAGCTGCTAATTGTTGCTCAATGGGCTGAAGCCGTTTTTGGGCAGGACACCGATCGGCAGGGTTTCGCACAAAATAGCAACCCCCAAGCCCCACCAGCTTATTGCGCTACACCCAGACGCAGAGCGGAAGACCTGGATCAGGTGTTGACCACTTCAAGGCTCAGCGGAATGCCTGGGTGCCTACACCTACCTCTACCACTGGGCCTACGACAGCCTGCGCGCTCCGGTGCAGCGCTGGTATGGGCGGCGCAAGGCGTTGCGCACTATCGATAACGCGTGCTGAGTCAAACCTCATCCAGGGCCTTGAGGAAGCTTTCCAGCACCAGATGTGGGCGGCGGCCTTTGCGGGTGACTGAGGCCAGGCTGACATCGTAAAAGCGGCTGTCGGGCTTGAGCACGCGCAGGCGGCCCTGCTGCACCCAGGCTTGGGCGTAGTGGTCGGGCAGGTAGCCGATGTAGCGCCCGGTCAAAATCAGAAACGCCATGCCTTCGCGGTCCGAGGCGCTGGCCGTGCAGTTGAGCACCTGATAGTGGCTTTGCACGTCCGGTGGCAGGCGAAACGTCGGGGCGATGGCTTCCTGGCTGTTCAAACGCTGGTCATCCAACTGCAGGTCGTCGACATAGAACAGCGGGTGGCCGACCGCGCAGTACAGCAGCGAGCGTTCGTCATACAGTGTTTGGTATTCCAGGCCCGACAACGCGCCCACTTGTGGCACCACGCCGATGTGCAGGCGGCCGTCGAGCACGCCTTGTTCCACCTCGCTGGGCGGCGTCATGCGGATATGAATGCGCACATCCGGCCCCTGGGTCTTCAACTGCGCCAGGGCATTGGTGATGCGCATATGCGGCACCGTCACCAGGTTATCCGTCAGGCCGATATTCAACTCGCCGCGCAGGTGCTGGTGCAGGCCGTTGACCTCGGTGCGGAAGCTCTCCAGCGCGGCGAGCAATTGCTGAGTGCTCTGGTACACCTCGCGGCCTTCCTCGGTCAGGGCAAAGCCGGCGCGGCCACGTTGGCACAGGCGCAGCCCCAGGCGTTGCTCAAGGTCACTCATCTGCTGGCTGATCGCTGAGCGGCCAATTCCCAGGGCGCTTTCTGCGGCGGAAAAGCCGCCGCACTCCACCACGCTGCGAAACAGCTTGAGTAGGCGAATATCAAAGTCACTGACTTGAGCCAGCGGGTCGGGGCGGCGTGCACTCATTGTTGTGGGCTCTTTGTTTAGTGGATGCTTAACTAAAGATATGAAGAGTCGTGTTTTCAGGACTCTAAGCCCGTGGCACCTTGGCTGGCAACAGATGAGTGATTTCCCACTACCTCCACCGATCAAGTCGCCCATACGCGAGGCCGCCATGACCATGTTGCAGACCACAACCCCTTCTTTGGCCAGCCAGCTCAAGCTGGATGCGCATTGGATGCCGTTTTCTGCCAACCGTAACTTCAAGCGTGACCCACGCCTGATCGTCGCGGCCGACGGCAACTATTTTATTGACGACAAGGGCCGGCGCATTTTCGACAGCCTGTCCGGGCTGTGGACTTGCGGTGCAGGGCATAACCGTAAGGAAATCCAGGACGCGGTGGCCAAGCAACTCGGCACCCTGGATTACGCGCCGGGCTTCCAGTATGGGCACCCGCTGTCCTATCAGCTGGCGGAGAAAATCACCGAGCTGACTCCGGCCGGCCTCGACCATGTGTTCTACACCGACTCCGGCTCCGAGTGCGCCGACACCTCGGTGAAAATGGCCAAGGCCTACTGGCGCTTGAAGGGCCAGCCAAGCAAAACCAAATTTATCGGCCGTGCCCGTGGCTATCACGGCGTGAACATTGCCGGCACCTCGCTGGGCGGCATCGGCGGCAACCGCAAGATGTTCGGCCAGATGATGGACGCCGACCACCTGCCGCACACCCTGCAAGCGCACCTGGCGTACACCAAGGGCATGGCCGAGACCGGCGGTGTCGAGCTGGCCAACGAACTGCTGAAGCTGATCGAGCTGCACGACGCCTCGAACATCGCCGCGGTGATTGTCGAGCCAATGTCCGGCTCGGCCGGTGTGCTGGTGCCGCCAGTGGGTTACCTGCAGCGCCTGCGTGAAATCTGCACCCAGCACAATATTCTGCTGATCTTCGACGAAGTGATCACCGCTTACGGCCGTTTGGGCAAGTGGACCGGTGCCGAATACTTCGGCGTTACCCCGGACATCATCAACACCGCCAAACAGATCACCAACGGTGCCATCCCGCTGGGTGCGGTCATCGCCTCCAGCGAGATCTACAACACCTTTATGAACCAGGCCATCCCTGAGCACATGGTCGAGTTCGGCCACGGCTACACCTACTCCGGTCACCCGGTAGCCTGCGCCGCCGGTTTGGCGACCCTGGAATTGCTCAAGCGCGACAACCTGATCGAGCAGTCGGCAGCCCTGGCACCGATCTTTGAAGAGAAGCTGCACGGCCTCAAAGGCAGCAAGCACGTCATCGACATCCGCAACTGCGGCTTGGCCGGTGCGCTGCAGATCACCCCGCGTGACGGCGACCCGGTGATTCGCCCATTCGAGGCCGGGATCAAACTGTGGGAAGCCGGTTTCTACGTGCGCTTCGGCGGTGACACCCTGCAATTCGGGCCAACCTTCAACACCACGCCCGAGCAGTTGGATTCGGTGTTCAACGCCGTTGGCGATGTACTCAACGGCCTCGATTAACCCATTTATGTGGGAGGGCCAGACGGCGCGCCGCCCGGCCCTCCCACAACAGAACACCCAGCGGCCAAGGTCGCCCCAAAATTTGCTAACGGAGTTTTTATGACCCTCGTAAACCACCTGATCCACGGCGAGCTGACCGCCGGCACCGGCCGCCGCGCCGACATCTTCAACCCGTCCACTGGCGAAGTCAGCAAGCAAGTCGCCCTGGCCGACCGCGCCACCATGCAGCAGGCCATCGACTCGGCCAAGAGCGCTTTCCCGGCCTGGCGCAAAACCCCGCCGGCCAAGCGTGCTCAAGTGATGTTTCGCTTCAAGCAGCTGCTCGAAGATCACGAAGCGGCCATCGCCAAGCTGATCAGCGAAGAGCACGGCAAGACCCTGGAAGACGCCGTCGGCGAGCTTAAGCGCGGCATTGAAAACGTCGAGTTCGCCTGTGGCGCACCACAGATTCTCAAGGGTGAATACAGCCGCAACGTCGGCCCGAACATCGACGCCTGGAGCGACCTGCAGGCCGTCGGCGTGGTCGCCGGCATCACCCCATTCAACTTCCCGGCCATGGTGCCGCTGTGGATGTACCCGCTGGCCATCGTCTGCGGCAACTGCTTTATCTTGAAGCCGTCCGAGCGTGATCCAAGCTCCACCCTGTACATCGCCCAACTGCTGCAAGAGGCCGGCCTGCCGAAAGGCGTACTCAACGTCGTACACGGCGACAAAGAAGCGGTGGATGCGCTGATCGAAGCGCCAGAAGTCAAAGCCCTGAGTTTTGTTGGCTCCACGCCGATTGCCGAGTACATCTACAGCGAAGGCACCAAGCGCGGTAAGCGCGTACAGGCCCTGGGCGGCGCGAAGAACCACGCCGTGCTGATGCCCGATGCCGATCTGGACAACGCCGTCAGCGCACTGATGGGCGCGGCCTACGGTTCCTGCGGCGAGCGCTGCATGGCCATTTCGGTGGCCGTATGCGTCGGCGACCAGATTGCCGATGCGTTGATCGAGAAGCTCACCCCGCAGATCAAAGCGCTGAAAATCGGTGCTGGCACCAGTTGCGGCCTGGATATGGGCCCGCTGGTTACTGCGGCAGCGCGCGACAAGGTCAAAGGCTACATCGACGCCGGCGTGGCCCAAGGCGCACGCCTGGTAGTCGACGGCCGTGATCTGGTGGTTTCCGGTAATGAGACCGGCTACTTCGTCGGCGGCACTCTGTTCGACAACGTCACGCCTGAGATGACCATCTACACCGATGAAATCTTCGGCCCCGTGCTGTGCATCGTCCGCGTTGGCAGCCTGGAACAAGCCATGCAGCTGATCAACGAGCACGAGTACGGCAACGGTACCTGCATCTTCACCCGCGACGGTGAAGCGGCCCACCTGTTCTGCGACGAGATCGAAGTCGGCATGGTCGGCGTTAACGTACCGCTGCCAGTACCGGTCAGCTACCACAGCTTCGGCGGCTGGAAGCGCTCGCTGTTCGGCGACCTGCATGCTTACGGTCCAGACGGTGTGCGCTTCTACACCCGCAAAAAAGCCGTGACCCAGCGCTGGCCGCAGCGCGCCTCGCATGAGGCGGCGCAGTTTGCCTTCCCGAGTAATAACTAAGTAACACCCCTGGGGCTGGTCGGATGATCAGCCCCTTTTTTGATCTGTATCCATTGTGGGAGGGGCTTCAGTCGCGAGCTGTTCACGACCAATGCCCCGCAAATTGGCCTGAATAAGGCCTTACTCACAGGCGCATTATTCCGTAGGAGCGGCCTTGGCCGCGATCAAAGCCACCACTGAATCGCGGGCAAGCCCGCTCCTACAAAAGCCACACCGTAGGATGGGTTGAGCATCGCGATACCCATCAACAACTGCTTTACGCAACAAACCAGCCGCGCGGGCGCGGCGTTGCTGCAGTGCCCGGCCTGGCCGGTTACGGCACCCCTTGGGTGAGCGGGTTCACGATTAGCGTGACCCGTAAGCCCGCTCTCCCAAGGGCAGCCCACTTCAACTATCTATGAAGAGGACTACCTATGAACAAACCTTTTATCGGCCTACCCCTGTGCCGCTGGCAGCTGACCGACCGAGACATCGGCTGGTTTCACCTAGTGGGCGAGAAGTACATCAGCGCCGTCACTGGCTACGGTGCCTTCCCGCTGATGATCCCGGCCTTTGGTGATGAGCTGGACATGGACACCGTGCTCGATAGCGTCAGCGGCATCATGTTCGGTGGCTCGCTGTCCAACGTGCACCCCAGCACCTATGGCGACGACCATCCCGGCCTCGGCCTGGCTGACAAGCCCCGCGACGCCACCGTGCTGCGCCTAATGCGTGCCTGCATCGAGCGCGGCATTCCCTTTCTCGGCATCTGCCGGGGCGTGCAGGAAATGAACGTGCTTTATGGCGGCACCTTGCACCGTGAAGTGCACGCCGTTGCAGGTCGTCTCGATCACCGTGAGGTCAAGGACGTACCAGATGACGTGGCCTACGGCCCGATGCACAACGTCACCCTGAGCGAAGGCGGCGTGCTGCACTCGTTGCTCGGTGAGCGGCAGATCAAGGTCAACTCATTGCACGGTCAGGGTATTGATCGCCTGGGTGAAGGCTTGCAGGTTGAGGCGGTGTGTGAGGATGGGCAGATCGAGGCCGTCAGCGTGATTGGTGCCAAAGCGTTTGCCGTCGGGGTGCAATGGCATCCCGAGTATCGCTATTGGGAAAAGGCGGATTACAACGCACTGCTGGAGGCGTTTCATCAGGCGGCGCGGGAGTATCAGGTGAAGAGGCTTGAGCGTCGCAGCGAGGCGGCGTTGGCCTGATCCAAGTGATGTGCTGATCGGAGATTGAAATAAAAAGGCCCATCGAGAGACGGGCCTTTTTGTTTTGAAGGTGTTGATGGGTGTGGGCTCGCATTAAGCTCATTAAGTTATTAAAGGGGCTTGATAAGGGTGAACTCAATAAAGGCAGGGCCGGCTTTATTTACTGTGAATCGTGCGCTTTTGAATGCATATTCCTCGCCCTCAACATAGTCGAGGATTACGTCTTGAGTAAATAATGGCTTCGCAATTCCACCTCTTGTAAATTCTTTATAGACAAATCTGATCTGCCCGCCCGAAACACCAGAGTATATGAGTACTTGTTGTGGGGTTTGGTGTTTTCCTGTTGATATATTTTGTTCTATGGAAGTGGTGTCAATAGCTAGAGGCTGTGATAAGGAGGCTGTGTAGTAGGTGTCGACTCTAGATGATGGAATCCAATCCCAGTATATTTTTGTTGCGAGGCGAGGCGAGCTTTTAGGAACCATCAACCCTCCATGGGATTTAACATTGGCTCGTGACAAAAATGGCTGAGGGTATTTGTAGAATAGATAATTATTGGAAGACCCTTCTAGCTTAAGGTTGCTAGGGGGGAGGTTGAAATCTATTTTCTTTAGCTTGTGTTTGATGTGTGCTGTTGCCTCGGTTGTCATTGTTGCTATCTGAATCGTTTTTTTTGTTGGAGTTGTTGAGTACTCGCCAGCCGTCAGCATTTCCTCACCCAAAGCTGCTTTTCTTTTTATTGGGGATGTGAGTATTTTTCCCGGAATGATAGTTCCGTAATCTTTGTTTGCTATTGTCTCTGTGGTTATGTCCGATGCACATCCGCTTAATGTGATTGTTATGAGCGCAATAAGTGCGCTAGTTTTTATTGGAGCTGTGGTCATATATCTCATCGCCGTGAATGTGATTGGCCCGTAGGATGGGTTGAGCGTAGCGATACCCATCAATAATGGCTATCTGAAATTATCATCCACTACGTTCGCCAACTGTTTCATTGATGTCTTCACTGCCCGCCCAATCCCTCGGCAACAACCCTTCCTGTACATACCGGTGAAACGACGACCACGGCCAATCGGCCACGCGCTGCACGTGTCCATGTTTACGTGGGTTGTGGTGGATGTAATCGACGTGCCGGTTGAAATCCACTTGGTCGCGAATGCGATGCTCCCAATAACGCCGTTGCCATATGCCACGCTCGTCCTTGCGCTGTCGGCTGGCGGATATGTGTTCGCCATACGGCAGAGCGCGGGAAAATCCGGTTTTGATCAAGCGCCAACGTACGGCGAAATCGGCACCGCTCGGTGGCAGGGTGCACAGGGCGTGCAGATGGTCGGGTAGGATCACGATGGCGTCGATGCGGCATGGATGTTGGCGCATCACCTTTTGGAAGCTGGCGCGCAGCAGGTCGATCTGTTCGGTTAATAATGCCTGGCGGCGGTCGGCCAGGTTGAGGGTGAAGAACCAGCTGGCACCGGAGGTATGGT
>JAWWDH010000062.1:0-12209 GCA_033720015.1 Pseudomonas sp. | reverse complement strand
GTTAGCCGAGGTGATGCCCAGCTCTTCAGCATTGACCATCGCGTACAGCGACCAGCGCACGATGTCGAACCACTCTTCGTCACCCTGACGTACAACCGGGCCCAGTGGCTCTTTCGAGATCACTTCCGGCAACACGACATAGGCCTCAGGATCGGCCAGCTTGATACGCTGTGCATACAGCTGCGACTGGTCGGAGGTCAGCACGTCGCAACGGCCTGCTTCAACCGACTTGGCGCTCTCGTCTGAGGTGTCGTAAGTGATTGGGGTGTACTTCAGATTGTTCGCTCGGAAGTAGTCGGAGAGGTTCAGCTCGGTAGTGGTACCTGCCTGGATGCAGACAGTCGCACCGTCGAGCTCCTTAGCGCTGGAAACGCCGAGCTTCTTGTTAACCAGGAAGCCTTGGCCGTCGTAGTAGTTAACGCCAGCAAAGTTCAAGCCCAGGCCGGAATCGCGCGAGCTGGTCCAAGTGGTATTACGCGAAAGGACATCGACTTCGCCAGACTGCAATGCGGTGAAGCGCTCTTTGGCGGTCAGCGGGCTGAACTTGACCTTGGTTGCATCGCCGAACACTGCAGCAGCAACGGCGCGACATACGTCGACGTCGAGGCCCAGGTAGTTGCCTTTCTCGTCAGCGTAGGAGAAGCCAGGCAGACCATCGCTGATGCCGCACTGAACAAAACCTTTCTTCTGGACTGCTTCCAGAGTTGCGCCAGCTTGAGCAAAACTGCTGACGCCGAGAACAGCGGCGGTGGTCAGTACTGCCAATGTGGATTTCACCATCTTCATTAAAACCTCCAGTTGCTTTTGTTGTGTTTGGAGTCTCGGTTCTTCCACCGTACCCTTGTGGGGCTCGTTGACTGTGTCGGCAGCAACACACTCAACCGGGGATCAAACCTTAGTTAGAGTCTAGTTGCCGATTGCTCCAGCGGCCATAAACTCTTACCCGCTCATTGTTTGAATGAGCTAGAGACGGATAGCAAGTGACTTGTCGTACAGCCTGCAGCGCCTAGCGAACCCGTGAAGCGCCGGTAAAGACGGTTCAGTCTCCGCGCCCAGTTGAGTGGCAGTGTTACCACTCCCAGGCAGCATCAGTCTCCAAGGTATGTAGCAAGGGCCGTACCAGTCGCACACCTTAACGGCCACACGAACAGGTCAAGGGCAAAACTTTCAGCTTGGCGACATCTTCTTTCCATAATCGCCACACTCTCTATTTCACCTCGCACCAAATCAGTGCGAACGCACCGCAGCGGAGCTTTACATGAGCGAACCTTTGATTCTTCACCCCACACTTACTGCCGACGCGTGCGTCATTTGGTTGCACGGTCTCGGTGCCGACCGTTACGACTTCATGCCCGTCGCCGAGGCTTTACAGCAGCGCTTGCACAGCACCCGCTTCGTCCTGCCGCAGGCACCAACCCAGGCGGTGACTATTAATGGCGGCTACGCCATGCCCAGCTGGTACGACATTCTGGCGATGAGCCCGGCCCGCGCGATCAACCGCGAACAACTGGAAGCTTCAGCGCAGCAGGTTATCGAGTTAATCGAAGCGCAACGCGACAGCGGTATTGACCCGGCGCGCATCATCCTCGCGGGCTTCTCGCAAGGCGGCGCCGTGGTGCTGCACACCGCCTTTCTGCGTTGGCAATTCGGCCTGGGCGGAGTGATGGCGCTGTCGACCTACGCACCGACCTTTGGCGACGACATCACCCTCGCAGATACAAAAAGACAACTGCCCGTGCTGTGTTTGCATGGCACATTCGACGACATCGTACTGCCGGCCATGGGCCGCGCAGCCCATGACTACCTGAGCGCCTCCGGCGTCAGCGTGCAATGGCGTGATTACCCGATGGGCCACGAAGTGGTAAATGAGGAAATTCGCGATATTGCCGATTGGCTGGAGCAACGCTTAAACAGTTGACTGCCTGCGAGCGAGAACGCCTATGCCTGCCATCCCCGCCTTCAAGACCCTGCGCGACATCCAGCAGATCGAGCAAACGCCTTTGGCCGAGCGCAATCTGCCGACCAGCACCTATGAGCTGATCCGCCGCAGCGCAGTACGGCAACCTGATGCGCCGGCCTTGTCGTTTATCCTCCAGGGCACAGCTGACGAGGCGGCTTACCGCCTCACCTACGGGCAGTTGCTGGGCAAGATCAACCAAACCGCCAACGCCTTTCATCGCCTGGGCCTGCGCCCAGGTAAGGCGGTGTCGTTTCTGCTGCCGAACCTGCCGCACACCCACTTCACCATCTGGGGCGGTGAAGCGGCCGGGATCGTCAACGCGATCAACCCCATGCTCGACCCGGAACATATCGCCGAACTGATCCAGGCCTCGGACTCCGAGCTGCTGGTCACCCTCGCGCCCTTCCCAGGCACCGATTTATGGGCCAAGGTCGAGGGCCTACGCGAGCAACTGCCCAACCTCAAGGCAATTATCTGCGTGGACATGGCCAATCTGCTGCCTGAGCCGCAGCGCAGTGCGCTCAAGGCGCAGCGGGGCCCGCTGCCGGCCGGCGTATTGGACTTCGACGAGTTGATCGCCAGCTGCCCGGACGACCACCTGGAAAGCGGCCGGATCATCGCCCCCGAGGAAGTTGCCAGCTACTTCCACACCGGCGGCACCACCGGCACGCCGAAACTGGCCCCACACAGCCACGCCAACGAAGTGGCCATGGCCTACAGCATGAACCTGGTAACCGGCTTTGCGCCCGGCGATGTCACCCTCTGCGGCCTGCCGCTGTTCCACGTCAATGGGGTAATCGTCACCGGCCTCACTGCGTTTATCGGCGGAGCCGAAGTACTGCTGGCCACACCGCAGGGCTACCGCAATCAAAACCTGATCAGCAACTTCTGGAAGATCATCGAGCGGCACAAGGTCAGCTTCTTCAGTGGCGTGCCGACCATCTACGCCAGCTTGCTGCAAGTGCCGAGCGACGGCCACGACCTCAGCTCGCTGAAATTCGCCCTGTGCGGCGCAGCGCCAATGCCGGTGGAGCTAATACGCCAGTTCGAGAGCAAAACCGGGTTGACCTTGATCGAAGGTTACGGCCTGACTGAAGGCACCTGCGGCAGTTGCGCCAACCCGACGGCAGGCGAACGCCGTCCTGGCTCAATCGGCCTGCCGATGCCGTATTGTGAAGTGGCAATCAAGGTGCTCGACGAGCAGGGCAACTATCTAAGAAATGCCGCGCCCAACGAGATCGGCAACCTGTGCATCCGCGGCGCCACGGTATTCAAGGGCTACTTACAGAGCAGCAAAAATGCCGGCATCTGGGTCGACGGTGACTGGTTCAATACCGGCGATCTGGGCCGCGTGGATGCCGATGGTTACATCTGGCTGACAGGGCGCAGCAAGGACCTGATTATCCGCGGCGGCCACAATATCGACCCGCAAATGATCGAGGAGGCGCTGCACAAACACCCCGCCGTCGCGATGGCGGCGGCGGTCGGCAAGCCCGATGAGAAAGCCGGCGAGCTGCCGGTGGTGTATGTCCAGCTCAAACCCGGCGCCCAGGCCAGCGAAGCCGAATTGCTGGCGCATGCTGCCGAGCACATCCCAGAACGCGCCGCGATTCCCAAGGACGCCTGGATCGTCGAGACGATTCCGCTGACTGCCGTGGGCAAAACCTTCAAACCGGCGCTGCGTTACGACGCCATTGCCCGCGTATTCCAGGCGGCACTCACGGCGCTGGATCAGCGCCTGCGCGTGGAAGTACTCAGTGATGACAAACGCGGCCAGGTCGCGCACATCTATCTGCCAGCTAGGCAAACGGCCCTCGCAAACGCCGTGACCGAGCGCCTGGCCGGCTTTGCCGTGGCCTTAGAGCTGCATCCGGCCGAGTAGACCATACGCTGGCGCAAGGACCGCGCCTGAATCTTGACCGCTCATTCAGCTTCAAGACCACTGGTCGCCCGGGCGTACGACAAGGATTGTCATGCCCACAGACTGCGGCATATGGTCAGGCATGGTAATCGTCCTAAAAGCAGGGAGCGTTAGCGATGCCCCGTACACTCAACACACCATTACGTCTGTCAGCAAAATGAAAAGCGCCCCTTGGCAGGCCGATCTGCAACAACTTCGCCATCTGCGACTGTTCAATAACGTTGCCGCCAGCAGCATTGATCATCTGCTCAAAGATTTTCTGGCTTGCGATCTGGAAGCTGGTGAAGTACTGCTCTCGCCCTCCAATCGCAATCAATACCTCTATCTGCTGCTCAAAGGCCAACTCAAGGTCCACCTCGGCTCACTCGACAGCCAGGCCGTCAGCACCCTGAACGTCGGCGATTGCGCCGGTGAAATCAGCTTTATCGACAATGAACACCCATCTGCCTTTGTGGTGGCGAGCGAGCCCTGTTGCGTGCTGCGCTTGCACCGCGAATCGCTGTTCAATTTGTTCCGGCAATCACCCGAGCTGATGCAAAACCTACTGGAACTGCTCTGCGAACGCGTGCGTCTGGGCAATCGAATCATTCTCGACAGCGAACAGACCTCCAATATCGATGCCCTGACCGGGGCTTATAACCGCCGCTGGCTAGAGCATATATTCGAGCGTGAAAGCACCCGCAACGCCTTCAACGGCAACCCCCTGTGCATGCTGATGCTCGATGTCGACCACTTCAAAACCTACAACGACCAGCACGGCCATCTCGCCGGTGACTATGCGCTGTGCCTGCTGGCCAACACCCTGCGCAACCAGCTGCGCCCGAAAGACAGCCTGATCCGCTACGGCGGTGAAGAGTTCATCATTCTGCTGCCGGAAATCAGCGCCGATGAGGCTCGCAGCATTGGCGAACGTCTGCGCATGGCCCTTAATCAGATCAGCTCGTTCCACTCACCAATTGGCGAACTGCCTGGGGTGAGCGCCTCCATCGGCCTCGCGCAGATGCAGCCAAAGGACAGTTTGCAGAGCCTTATAGCCCGCGCCGACAGCGCGCTGTATCAAGCTAAACAACAGGGCCGCGACTGCCTCTGCGGCTAAACGTCGACTCAGCACCAGAACATATCGGCACCACAGCGCCCTACATGCAGGCTTCAAGCGATTTTCAGCGACGCTGAAGTCAGCACCCACCCACAGGCGGCAAGGCACAGCACCTGCACTTGAGCGGCCTACCGGCACACTGAAATAACCAACAAATCCCCGCCGCTGGGCGCGATCTGGCGCGGCACTTCGCCGCGCCGGCTTCTTGCATTACACTGGCGGCTGTTCACTCCTTAGCCAATTGATGAGATGACCGTGCTCAAAGCACTTAAGAAAATATTCGGCAAAGCCGAGGGCGAGCAATCCAGCCCAACCACACCAACGCCTGTAACGCCCAGCGCACCGTGCGTCCAACCTGACGCCAACGCTGAGAAAACCAGCCGCAGTGCCACGCAGAGCCCCCCGAAAGCAGCTGAAAAACCGTTACCGGCCAAGGAAAAACCGGCGAAACCGCGCCGCGAACGTCCCGTTAAGCCCGTCGACACCTGGAAACTGGAAGACTTCGCCGTTGAACCGGCCGAGGGCAAGACCCGTTTTCATGACTTCAAGCTCTCCCCCGAGCTGATGCACGCCATCCACGACCTCGGTTTCCCTTACTGCACGCCAATCCAGGCGCAGGTACTGGGCTACACCCTCAACGGTCGCGACGCCATCGGCCGTGCCCAGACCGGTACCGGCAAGACTGCCGCATTCCTGGTCTCGATCATCACCCAGTTGCTGCAAACCCCACCGCCGAAAGAGCGCTATATGGGCGAACCGCGTGCGCTGATCATCGCGCCAACCCGCGAGCTGGTGGTGCAGATTGCCAAAGACGCCGCTGACCTGACCAAGTACACCGGCCTCAACGTGATGAGCTTTGTCGGCGGGATGGACTTCGACAAACAACTGAAGCTGCTCGAATCGCGCTTCTGCGACATCCTAGTGGCCACGCCAGGTCGCCTGCTCGACTTCAACCAGCGCGGTGAAGTGCACCTGGATATGGTCGAAGTGATGGTGCTGGACGAAGCCGACCGCATGCTCGACATGGGCTTTATCCCCCAGGTACGCCAGATCATCCGCCAGACCCCGATGAAGGACGAACGCCAGACGCTGCTGTTCTCCGCCACCTTCACCGAAGACGTGATGAACCTGGCCAAGCAATGGACCACCAACCCGGCGATCGTCGAGATCGAGCCGGAAAACGTCGCCAGCGACACGGTCGAACAGCACGTCTATGCCGTAGCCGGCAGCGACAAGTACAAGCTGCTGTACAACCTGATCACTCAGAATGACTGGATTCGCGTGATGGTTTTCGCCAACCGCAAGGATGAAGTACGGCGCATCGAAGAACGCCTGACCCGCGACGGCATCAGCGCCGTACAAATGTCTGGCGACGTGCCGCAGCACAAGCGCATCCGCGCCCTGGAAGGCTTCCGTGAAGGCAAGATCCGCGTCATGGTCGCCACCGACGTGGCCGGCCGTGGCAACCATGTGGGTGCCAGCAGTCACGTTATCAACTTCACCCAGCCAGAAACACCCGACGACTACGTGCACCGTATCGGTCGTACCGGCCGTGCCGGCACCAGCGGCACTTCAATCAGCTTTGCCGGCGAAGACGACGCCTACGCCCTGCCAGGCATCGAAGCACTGCTGGGCCGCAAGATCGCCTGTGAAATGCCGCCTGACGAGCTGCTCAAGCCGGTGCCGCGCAAAAACTGATCCGCGCGTAACAAAAAAGGCGAAGCCCTGCGGCTTCGCCTTTTTTATGGCTGACTGTTTAAGGTCGCGGTTGTCCGCGGCATGCGCACTTAAGCGACGGCGCCTGCACTGACTGGCTATTTTGCAGCGTACACCCGCCCGCAGGAGGCGCTTTAGCGGCGATCAAATCTGCCAGTCGCCAGCATGCCCTTGATGGTGCGTGTCGGGCTTCGCTCAGCGCTAACCGATACGCTGCAGGCAACCTCTAACAGACACCTGCCGTCAGGGCGCAAATAACTCCAGCTGTTCGTGCTTGCCGCGCAAGTCATGCAAGCGCACGCCTACGCCCAGAAGGCGCACCGCCTTGTTGCCACGGGCAAAAGCCGCGCTCAGCAGCCGATTGTAACTGTCCAGATCACGCCGCGCTCCAGCCTGCTCCAGAGTGGTCTGACTGAAATCGTGAAACTTGATTTTGACGAAGGGCTTGTCCGGCCGATAAGTCGAATCGAGCCGCGCCATACGCGCTTCCAGCTGTTCCAGCAGTGCGGGCAGCTGCTCGAGGCAAGCGGCCAGATCGGGCAAGTCCTTGTCGAAGGTATTTTCCACGCTGACCGACTGCCGGCGGCTGTCGTTGCGTACCTGGCGCTCATCAATGCCATAGGAGAGCCCCCACAGGCGCTCGCCGAAACTTCCGAATTCCTTGACCAGCGCCAGCTTGTTCCACGTTCGCAGGTCGCTGCAGGTGCGAATGCCCAAGCGTCCGAGCTTGTCGGCCGTGACCTTGCCCACGCCGTGGAGCTTATTCACCGGTAAAGCGGCAACAAAGTCCTCCACCTGGTCTGGAGTGATGACAAACAGACCGTTGGGCTTTTTCCAGTCACTGGCGATCTTGGCGAGGAACTTATTCGGCGCCACGCCTGCAGAAACAGTGATGTGCAACTCCTGCGACACCCGCCGACGAATGTCCTGGGCGATGCGTGTGGCGCTGCCGGCGAAATGCGGGCTGTCGCTTACATCCAAGTAAGCCTCATCCAGCGACAACGGCTCGATCAGCTCGGTGTAATCACGGAAAATCGCTTGAATCTCCCGTGATACAGCCCTGTAAGCCTCCATGCGCGGTTTGACAATCAGCAGATCCGGACACAACTTCAGCGCCTGGCCTGAAGCCATAGCAGAACGCACACCGTAACTGCGCGCCTCATAGTTGCAGGTCGCAATCACCCCACGCCGATCCGCCAAGCCGCCGACCGCCAGGGGCTTGCTCGCAAGGCTCGGATCATCGCGCATCTCGATGGCGGCATAAAAGCAATCGCAGTCAACGTGGATGATCTTGCGGCTGCTCATCGTCAAACTCATCAACCCTGCCGCTATTGCGCGGCTGAACTTACCGGCGCGGCCGGTTTGGCTTCACTCTCCGCCTCATCCGGCTTGCTGATATAAGACTGAATAATCAGGATCACGATCAACATGAAAGCCGCCAACGGCAACAGCTTGGTCTTCGCCGCCAACGCAGCACCACAACCAGGGCAGGTTTTAGCGTCGGCTGAAACCTGGGCACCGCAAGACTTGCATTCACCACTCATAACACTGCTCCCATTCAATGGGCACGGACTCTAGCCCAACAGTCCGGTTACAGGCTACGGCGAAAACACTCGCGCACCTCAAGCCCTCCCTCCCATAGGACGCAGATGCATAAAGCCGAGCCAATATGGCTAAACACCTGAATAAAAACGACTTAAACCCACATTCAGGTTGACATGATCTATTCAGGCGCTACAATTGGCCCCGCGGAATGGAGCAGTCTGGTAGCTCGTCGGGCTCATAACCCGAAGGTCGTCGGTTCAAATCCGGCTTCCGCAACCAAACATTAAAAAGACCACTCAATGAGTGGTCTTTTTTTTGGCTGCGTTTTAATCAAACGCCAGCCACATTGCTCGCGACCTCTGCGCAGCTCGCCGGATCGACCTCGAGAGGATGCGCGCGTACTGACTTCAGCCCTCGCCTGATACGGGCCGAACATGCCGGCGATGGCCAACTCAGGCATCACTTCCTTACCGCATTTCCATCCCCTACGGTTTAAGTTATTGATTAAAAACCACTAATCGATTGACAAGAGATCGTTTCTCTATAGAATCAACGGCGCGGAATGGAGCAGTCTGGTAGCTCGTCGGGCTCATAACCCGAAGGTCGTCGGTTCAAATCCGGCTTCCGCAACCAAATATCCAAAAAGGCCACTCAATCGAGTGGCCTTTTTTGTTTCTCGCCTACCGCACGCCTAAGCATTTGATTAAAAACACAATTTTGTTGACAGCAGGCGATTTCTGTATAGAATCAACGGCGCGGAATGGAGCAGTCTGGTAGCTCGTCGGGCTCATAACCCGAAGGTCGTCGGTTCAAATCCGGCTTCCGCAACCAAATATTCAGAAAGGCCACTCAATCGAGTGGCCTTTTTGTTTGTGCGCGATTTAAGTGATTTCAGCAAAGCGCTAGCATTGCCCGGCTAAACTGGCACAGCCATCACTTATCCTCCTGGAGCCCACACCACCATGCCCTGGAAAAACACCGAGGCCCGCTACGGAAGCCTGTCCATCACCTTGCATTGGCTAATGCTGGTTCTGATTGCCGGCGTGTATGCCTGCATTGAACTCAAAGGCAACTTTCCCAAGGGCAGTGATATGCGCGAACTGCTCAAGCAGTGGCACTTTATGCTCGGCCTCAGCGTATTCGCTTTAGTTTGGCTGCGGCTACTGGCACGTGTAATCGCACCTACACCCGCCATCACACCCACGCTGCCCACCTGGCAAGCCATCCCGGCCAAGCTGATGCACGTGGCGCTCTACGTCCTGATGATCGGCGCACCGCTGGCCGGCTGGCTGATTCTCAGCGCCGCCGACAAGCCCATTCCCCTCTTCGGCCTTGAACTGCCTGCCCTGCTATCACCGAACAAGGATCTGGCAAAAGAGATCAAAGAGTGGCACGAACTGGCAGGCACCGCCGGCTACTGGTTAATCGGCCTGCATGCCGCTGCCGGCTTGCTTCATCACTTTGTCGTTCGCGATAACACCCTGACGCGCATTCTGCCCAGCAAGCACGTCTGAGCCAGCAAACACCCCATGCAGGCGACGCACAGTGCTGGTCAATTGGCAGCGTCGCCGCTAGAATTGCGCACTTTTTGATCAGAGGCACACTCAGTGCCCAGCATCCGTCCGTACACGCCTGAGGTTAACGCCATGTCCACCCCCGCCACGCCAAAAGTCGGCTTCGTTTCACTCGGATGCCCCAAAGCCCTGGTGGACTCCGAGCGCATCCTGACCCAGCTGCGTATGGAAGGTTATGAAGTGGTGTCGACCTATCAGGACGCCGACGTCGTGGTGGTCAACACCTGCGGCTTTATCGACAGCGCCAAGGCCGAGTCCCTGGAAGTGATCGGCGAAGCGATTAAGGAAAACGGCAAAGTCATCGTCACTGGCTGCATGGGCGTAGAAGAAGGCGCGATTCGCGACGTACACCCCAGCGTGCTCTCGGTCACCGGCCCGCAGCAATATGAACAAGTGCTCAACGCCGTACACGAAGTAGTCCCGCCCAGCACCGAACACAATCCACTGATCGACCTGGTGCCGCCGCAGGGCATCAAGCTCACCCCGCGCCACTATGCCTACCTGAAGATTTCCGAAGGCTGTAACCACAGCTGCAGCTTCTGCATCATCCCGTCGATGCGCGGCAAGCTGGTCAGCCGTCCGGTGGGTGAAGTGCTCAGCGAAGCCGAGCGCCTGGTTAAATCCGGCGTCAAAGAGTTGCTGGTGATTTCCCAAGACACCAGCGCCTATGGCGTCGACATGAAGTACAAGACCGACTTCTGGAACGGCCAGCCGGTGAAAACCCGCATGACCGAACTGTGCGAAGCCTTGTCGAGCATGGGCGTGTGGGTGCGCCTGCACTACGTCTACCCCTACCCGCACGTCGACGAACTGATCCCGCTGATGGCCGCCGGCAAAATCCTCCCGTACCTGGACATCCCCTTCCAGCACGCCAGCCCGAAAGTGCTGAAAGCCATGAAGCGCCCAGCCTTCGAAGATAAAACCCTGGCGCGGATCAAGAACTGGCGCGAAATCTGCCCGGAACTGACCATCCGCTCGACCTTTATCGTCGGCTTCCCAGGCGAAACCGAAGAAGACTTCCAGTACCTGCTCAACTGGCTGACCGAAGCGCAACTCGACCGCGTGGGCTGCTTCCAATACTCGCCCGTAGAAGGCGCACCGGCCAACCTGCTCGACAACCACGTGCCGGACGACGTTAAGCAGGATCGCTGGGACCGCTTTATGGCCCACCAACAAGCCATCAGCACCGCCCGCCTGCAACTGAAAGTCGGCAAGGAAATGGACGTACTGATCGACGAAGTCGACGACCAAGGCGCCGTCGCCCGCTGCTACGCCGATGCCCCAGAGATCGACGGCAGCGTATTTATCGCCAGCACCGCTGTGAAGCCAGGCGACAAAGTCCGCGTGCGCATCGTAGATGCTGACGAATACGACATGTGGGCAGAGCTGATCTAACGCCTACAGCCTAATATGCCCCGCACATGCGGGGCTTTTTTATGCGCGATCCAACGGGCTCATCACTCCGAGCCCGCCGCGATTGAGCACATGGGTATAAATCATCGTGGTTTTAACATCCGAGTGCCCCAGTAACTCCTGCACGGTGCGAATATCCTGGCCGCCCTCCAGCAGATGTGTCGCAAAAGAATGACGCAAGGTATGCGGCGTGGCAGGCTTGATTATCCCGGCACCTCGAACCGCCTCACGCACAGCGCGCTGAATGGTTTTCTCATGCACGTGATGACGAAAAATACCTTTTGAGCGTGGATCAACAGAGCGATTGCCGGACGGAAATACAAACTGCCAGGCCCAATCAGCCGCTGCGTTAGGGTATTTGCGCGCCAGCGCAAACGGTAAATTGGCTTGCCCAAAACCTTCAACCAAATCTTGCTGATGCAATGCAGCAACCATCTCGAAATGCTCCTGCAGAGGGCCGACCAAAGCTCGGGGTAACATCGTCACGCGGTCCTTCTGACCCTTACCATCACGCACCACAACTTCACCACGGGAAAAATCCACATCTTTAACTCGCAACCGAAGCGCTTCCAAAAGACGCAAGCCAGAACCATACAGCAACGTCGCCACCATCCACTTAACGCCCGATAACTGCGCCAATACTCGGGATACTTCGTCGCGCGTCAACACCACGGGCAAGTGCTTAGGTTTCTTGGCTCTGACGATACCAGCCAACCAGGGCAAATCGACCTTCAACACTTCTTTATAAAGAAACAGCAGCGCCGCCAACGCCTGATTTTGCGTCGCACCCGCTACGTTGCGCTTGACCGCCAAATGCGTAAGAAAGGCCTCAATCTCGGCCGCGCCCATCTCAAGCGGATGACGGTAATGATGAAAACGGATATAACGCTTTACCCACTCGGCATAGACAGTCTCCGTGCGAATGGAATAATTTCTGACTCGAATCTGCTGCCGCACCTGATCCAGCAGCTTGGGCTTGCCATC
>JAWWDH010000061.1:0-12222 GCA_033720015.1 Pseudomonas sp. | reverse complement strand
TAGCGAGAGCCTGTATCTGCTCGATGCTGCGCAGTTCTAAAGGCTTTCGGCACTGCAAAAAAAACCGGCATATGTATGCCGGTTTTTTTCTGCCTGGGTTTAGCGTTCAGCTTCTGTTGTGTAGCGCTGCGAGAGCGCAGTGAGTCGCTTCAGGCCGGTTGACTAGACGCTGTAGCCGATCAGTTGTTGATCTGCTGCTCGACCAGCGCCGGGTTGTCGATAAAGCGATTGCGCGTGCCTTGCAGGGTGGCAATTTTGTCGTTGCGCGCCCTTTCTTCGGCGTCGGGTGGGTCCATCTGGTGCCACTTTTTATACACCTGCACCTGGCCGACGATAGGCAGGTCGTATTCGATATGCATATAGAAGATCGCCCGGGCAATGTTGCCCTTGGCTTCGTCGCGGGGCTCAACCAGTTGGAAGCTGGTTTTCATGTCGCAGCCGATGTCCTCGAACTTGCTCGACACGCTATCGTCCAGGTCGCCGAACTGCGCGTTGCGCCGCGCCAGTTCGACGCGAGTCAGAGCTGGATAGAGGTTATGCAGGTCGGAGGCCATGTAAACGTAGCGCGGGTTCATGATCCCGCACTGGCGGTTGGTGACGCAGCGCAGGGCACTTTTCAGCTGTTTGTTGCTGTAGATCGCGCTGGCTTTGAACTGGCCGCTTTCCTCGCTAAAGGCTTTGCCGCAGTACAGCGACGTACCGCCCTGGCCATAAAGTTGGTTCCAGAACAGTTGTACGGCGGCTTTGGGATCGGAAATCTGGTTTTGCCCGTTGGCGGATGCTAATGGGCTGATGCCGGCTGCTAGGCAACCGATGGCAAGGAACAATGAGCGCATGTGTGGCCCCAGTGACCGCCGTTGTCGGGGTCTGTTGTTTTTGTAAGACAAGCTCGAGTCTAACAAGAGCTGCGTCACAAAATAAAGACAAGCGTTTGCTTGGTTCTGTTCGTGTAGGCAAAGGCTTACACGGCGTGCTGCGGATCGCCACTATGCCGGCAGCCGGCTGGTGGCTAATCTACTGCCCATGGACGTCGCGCAGGAAGCGCATTGAAACAATAGGGATACGTGGGATAGCTGCCAGGATGGCAAGCAGATCAAGGATGTCAGCAAACAGTCTGCAAAAGCCCCGCAATCGCGGGGTTTTCTTTTTTTGGCGCTGGCCAAACGACTTTAATCTTTCTCGACCTCGCTGACGCCGCGCGCTTACCGCACGGGCTCGGCTTTGCCCTGCGTGATGACAGGGGGCGCAGCGCAAGAGCCGTACTTTTTCGTCATCTATCCTGAGCAGCAAGCCTACGCCGGTGAGCCGCTGGGCATTTCCGTTGGCGCTTTTCCGCTACCATCGAACTCTCTTTCGCATGCGATAAGGATTGCCTCATGTCCATTGCCACGCTGATTTTCCTGGCGCTTGCCGCCGCGCTGATTTTTTTCGTGATTGGGATTTACAACCAATTGGTGAAGTTGCGTAACCGCTTTCAAAACGCCTTTGCGCAGATTGAGGTGCAGCTCAAGCGCCGTTATGACTTGATTCCCAACCTGGTGGAGACCGCCAAGGGCTATATGGCCCATGAGCGTGAAACGCTGGAGGCAGTGATCGCCGCGCGCAACAGTGCGGTAGCCGGGCTCAAGGCCGCTGCGGCGCAGCCCGGTAATGCCCAGAGCATGGCGCAGTTAGGCGGCGCGGAGGGGCTATTGAACAGCGCGATGGGCCGCTTGAATGTCACCCTTGAAGCCTATCCGGACCTCAAAGCCTCGGCGAACATGCAGCAGCTCAGCGAGGAGCTGAGCAGCACCGAAAACAAAGTGGCGTTCGCCCGCCAAGCGTTTAACGATGCGGTGATGGCCTACAACAGCTACAAGCAGGCGTTCCCGCCGGTGTTGCTGGCGGCCAGCTTCGGCCATGCGCAAGATGCCAGCCTGTTGGAGTTCGCCGACAGCGCAGCGATTCAGGCCGCGCCGAAGGTGACGTTCTAGATTAGGGGCGCAGTGGCGTGAACTTCTTCGAACAACAGGATCGCGCCCGGCGCAACAGCGGGCGTTTGTTGATTCTTATGCTGCTGGCGGTGCTCAGCCTGATCACCTTGACCAGCTTGGCGCTGGGGCTGATATGGCAGCTATTCGGCAATAACTCTAACTCGCTGGGCCTGCTTGAGGGCTCCGGCAGCCTGCTGCCCAGTTGGCCGCTGGTGGGGTGTGTGGCGCTGGTGGTGATCGGCGTGGTGCTGCTGGGCAGTCTGTACAAACAATTGCAGTTAAGTCGCGGCGGCCAGGCGATTGCCGAGCGCCTCGGTGGGCGCTTGATCAACCTGTCGCCACAGAACTTCGAAGAGCGGCGGCTGCTCAATGTGGTGGAGGAAATGGCCCTGGCTTCGGGCACCACGGTGCCGCCGGTGTATGTGCTCGATGATGCCGGGATCAACGCCTTTGCCGCCGGCCTGACACCGCAGGATGCGGTGATCGGGATTACCCGTGGGGCGATCTGCCAGCTCAGCCGCGATGAGTTGCAGGGGGTGATTGCCCATGAGTTCAGTCATATCTTCCACGGCGACATGCGCCTCAATACCCGCTTAGTCGCGGTGCTGCACGGCATTCTGCTGTTGGGCCTGATCGGCGGTTTTCTGCTGCGTAGCAGCGGGCGTGGTCGCCGCTCCAGTCGCGATAACTCGGCGGCGATCGTCATCGCCATTGGCGTCACACTGTGGCTGCTGGGTTATGCCGGGACCTTTTTCGGCAACCTGATCAAGGCGGCGGTGAGCCGCCAGCGCGAGTACCTGGCCGATGCCTCGGCGGTGCAGTACACGCGCAACCCGGAGAGCATCGCTGGAGCCTTGAAGAAAATCGGCGGTAACCAGTACGGCTCGCAACTGCGGGCTGGCCATGCAGCCGAGTTCAGCCATATGTATTTTGCCGCCGGCATCAGTCAGGCCCTGGAGGGCATGCTGGCCACTCATCCGCCGCTGGAGCAACGCATCCGCCGGATCACCCCCGGCTGGGATGGTCGTTACCCGCATGTGCCCGCGCTAAACGCGGTGCCGCCAACCGCAGAACAAGCTGTTACCGCTAGCGCTGTGCCTGACCTGAGCGCTTTTCTACCAGGCTTGAGCCCTGCTTCGGCAAGCGCGGCGATTAGCGCCATTGGTGACCCACAGGCTCCGCACTTGGTGGCGGCGCGTAGCACCCTTGCGCATCTGGACGCTGCTTTGAGTGTGGCCGCGCACAGTTGCAGCGGCGCTCAGGCACTGCTCTACGGCCTGCTGCTCGACCCTGCTGAGGCGCAGTCGGCGCAGCAAGTGCGACTTCTGCAACCGCGCATCAGCGCCGAAGTGGCCGCGCAACTTGAGCACTTGCGCGAGCCACTGCGTCAGCTGCCGCCCGGTATGCGCTTGCCCCTGCTGGACCTGGCCATGCCAGCCTTGAAACAGCTGGCTGTCGATCAGTTCAGTGCCTTGAAGGCCAACCTGGCCGTGCTGATTCGTGCCGATGGCCGGGTGGCGCTGTTGGAGTGGACGCTGTTGCGCATTGTGGAGCGCAATGTCGAAGGTGTGCGCGCACAGGCCTGCCGATACTCGCTGCCGGAGCTGGCCACTGAGGTGCTCGTGGTGTTGTCGCTGCTGGCCCGAGCGGGGAGCTTGGATGAGGCTGCCGCGCAACAGGCGTTGACTCAGGCTGATAGCGAACTGCCGTTTAAGGTCGGCCAACTGCTCGCGGCCGACGCCAGTGGTTTGCCGGCGCTTGAGCGGGCGTTACGGCGCTTGAGCCTGCTCCAGCCGTTGCAGAAGCCGCAGCTGCTCAAGGCCATGGCGCGTTGCATCGAGCATGACGGCAATATCAATGCCGCCGAGGCCGAGTTGATGCGCGCTGTGGCGGATATCCTCGACTGCCCGATGCCGCCTTTGCTCGCCGCGCGTGGCTGAGCGCCTGGTCGCGCCATTGCCGCGCTCAGTTACATCACTGCGCCTGCAGCTGGTAATGACGTTTTTTGCCGAGGCTGATACGCGCGCCGAGGTGCGCAGTGCTCAGCTTTAACTCGGCATCATCCAACACCTCGCCATTCAGCCGCAGGCCGCCGCCAGCAGCCAGGCGACGTACGGCACTGCCAGACGGCTGCAACTGGTGCTCGAGTAGCAATTGCAACAGGCTCAAGTTGCCATCTAGGCGCTGCGGGTCGACGGTCAGCGCCGGCAAGGCAGCTTCTGCAGTGCTGCCAACAAACAGCTCGGCAGCGGTGGCGGCGGCGGCCTGGGCGGCTTGCTCGCCGTGAGCCAAGGCGGTGGCAGCGTTGGCCAGGATGATTTTCGCCTGGTTCAGTTCGGCACCTTCGAGGGCGCTCAGCCGCGCCACCTCATCCATCGGCAATTCACTGAACAGGGCGAGGAAGCGGCCGACGTCGGCGTCGTCGCAATTGCGCCAGAACTGCCAGAAGTCATAGGGCGACAGCTTGTCGCCATTCAGCCATACCGCACCGGAGGCCGATTTACCCATCTTGCGCCCGTCGCGGGTGGTCAGCAGTGGCATGGTCAGGCCGAACAATGGCTGGCATCCCTGGCGGCGACCCAGTTCCACGCCATTGATGATGTTTGCCCATTGGTCGGCACCGCCCAGCTGCAGGGTGCAATTGTGCCGGCGCGCCAGTTCGGTGAAATCGTGGGCCTGCAGCAGGGTGTAGCCAAACTCCTGAAAGCTCAGCGAGTGCTCGCGGTCCAGGCGGTTGCGTACCGCATCGAAGGTCAGCAGGCGATTGATGGAAAAGTGCCGGCCGACCTCGTTGAGAAACTGCAGGTAGCCGATGCCGTCCAGCCAATCGGCGTTGTCCACCACTCGGCCAGCATTGGGGGCATCGCCGAGCTCAATGTAGCGGGCAAAGCAGCCGGTAATCCCGGCGATGTTGTGTTGGATCTGTGCTTCAGTCAGCACCGGCCGGCTGCTATCGCGAAAACTAGGATCGCCAATCCGCGTGGTGGCGCCGCCGATCAGCAGGATCGGCTGATGGCCGGCGCGCTGCAGGTGGCGCATCAGCATCAAGGCCTGCAGGTGGCCGACATGCAGGCTGTCGGCGGTGGCATCGAAGCCGAGGTAGAAGGTCTGCGGAGCTTGGTTCAAGGCCAGGCGCAAGCCATCGAGATCCGTGCACTGGTGGATGAAACCACGGGCGCTAAGCTGGTCGATTAGATCGGGGGATGTGGCGGGCATAACAGTCTCCTGGATTTGGCAAAAGCCTGAGGAGACCGGTGTAAATCAAGGGTGACCGAGCCGCCTCAGGCGGTTCGGACATGCAACAACGCATCTACCGCCTGGTGAGAGGTGGCAGAACGTAATAAAACGCAGAAATTGGGCAGATGTGTCTGTGCATGCCGAGCACTTTACGGCCTGGCGCGGGTAAGTCAACTCGCAGCTGACTAATAGCGGCCACGTTAGCGCGGTTATCAGTCTGGCTAAGCGGTTAGGTTTTCAGGCACAGTGCGCCCTCAATCCACTATTTATGCAGTGGCGAACCATGTTCTTTCAACCGCAAGACAAGCGCGATGATGACAGCAGTGCGGCCGTCAATGATCTGCAGGATGTAGGTCGGCGTTCGCTGGTCCGGATAATCTTTGCCATCACCGGACTGACGCTCGGGGTGTTCTGCGCGCTGCAATTTATGGCCGGCAATTATCTGTTTGCCAGCCTTGAACTGACTCTCAGCGTGTTACTGCTGTGGGGCGCGTGGCGCATCGTCAGGGCGCACAGTCTGTTGCCCTGGATCTACCTCTATCTGCTGCCGACCTTCAGCTTTCTGCTGTACATCATCGTCATTCCCAATGCCTCCAAGACTGCATTCGTTTGGGTCTACAGCATCCCCGTCGTGTCTTACCTATTGCTCGGCCGTAAGCGCGGTAGCCTGCTGGCGCTGCCCTTTGTGCTCGGCGCCTGCCTGCTTTACCTGTACACCTACCCGGTGCGCCTGGATGCTGAAGGCTTGATTGATCTGGGTAATGCGCTGTTCTGCGGGGTTTTGCTCATCGTCTTTGTGCACCTCTACGAGTCCCGCCGCGCCACGGCGCACAAGCAGTTGCGGCGGATGGCCCGCACCGACGCCCTGACTGGTGTGGCTAACCGTGGTTGTTTTCAGCAGAGCCTGGAGCAGAGCATTCGTGAGGCGCAGCGTAGTCAGGCGAAGTTGGTGTTGGTGATTCTTGATGTTGACCACTTTAAGGGGGTCAATGACCAGCATGGCCATGATGCTGGTGACCAAGCGCTGCGGCATATCTGCAACACTCTCAGCCAGCGTCTACGCAGCACCGACACCCTGGGGCGGCTGGGTGGCGAGGAGTTTGGTCTGTTGCTACGCAGTACCGAGCACAGCGCGGCCGAGCCCTTGGTGGAAATGTTGCGCGCGCAAATCGCCAGTACACCACTGCTCTATGGCGAACAGCAGATCTTCCTCACGGTGACCTTTGGCATGGCCGAATGGCCCAGCGATGGGCAAACCGTAGAGCAGCTTTACCGCTGCGCCGATCAGCGCCTGTATTGCGGCAAAACGCTGGGCCGCAATCGGCTCGTCGGCCGCACCATGCCTGAGGTTCAACTCAGCGCGTTCTAAGCGCCGTCAGCCGCCGCGCAAAGCACTCAAGCAGCGCCGACTACACTCACACGTTAATACCCCGTGGCCACTGCAACGCAGGTGCGCCGGCGTACTGTTTACCAATCAATAAGTTCATCAGAGGTCTTCCATGACCATTCTTTCGACCTTTGCCAAGCAGGTCGTCACGCTTTGGCGTTCATCTGATCTGGTCTTGATTGGTCAGCGCCGGGAGCGGCGCATGCGCCTACTGGCCAGCCTGGTGTTGCTATTGGTGGGTGGCTTCTGGTGCATCTTTTTTACCCTAAAAGGTGCTTGGGGCATTGTCCTGATGGACCTGGTGTTGATCCTCAGCGGTCTTGGCGTATTTATCCTGACTCTGCGTCACCAGGCGCGCTTCGCCAATTTGCTGCTGTTCGGCGTGATCATCTCGGTGATTGTCGGCATGACCCTACTGCTGGACCCGCCCAGCGCAGCAGCGCCACGGGCCACTCATCTATACCTGCTGCCATTCGCGGTGATGGCGCTGATGGCTTTTCGTGATGAGCCCGTGTGGCTGCGTTACGGCGTCAGCGTGCTTTGCCTGGGGTTGTTCACCGTACTGGCGTCATCCTCCTGGGCCCCGGCCAGCGCCTATAGCCTGCCAGATGAAGTGCGCGTGATTGGCTCTTGGCTGCAGAGCATTGCGGCGATGCTGATGCTGTTCGTGCTGCTGCATATTCTGCAGAGCGATGCGGCCGAGCGCTCGATACTCGACCGCGACTTGCACCTGGCCCTGCGTGAGCAACAGTTCGTGCTGCATTACCAGCCCCAGCTGAACCAGGCCGGCAAGGTGATCGGCGCCGAAGTGCTGATCCGTTGGCAGCACCCGCAGCGCGGGCTCGTGGCACCCGCGGAGTTTATTGCGCATGCCGAACAGACGGGAATGATCATCCCGATTGGGCAGTGGGTGCTGGAGCAAGCGGTTAAGCAACTGCGCTGCTGGAGGGATGACCCACTGTACGCAGGGATTAACCTTGCGGTGAACATCAGCCAGAAGCAGTTTCGCCAGCCCAGTTTTGTCGCCGAGGTACTCACACTGCTGGATGCGCACGCTATCGATGCGCATCTTCTCGACCTGGAACTGACCGAGACCTTGATCGTGCAGGATATCGACGACCTGCTACGCAAGATGGCCGCCTTGGCCGAGCGTGGGGTGCGCTTCTCCCTGGATGACTTCGGCACCGGCTTCTCGTCCCTCAGTTACCTCAAACGCCTGCCCCTCGACACTCTGAAAATCGACCGCTCATTTATCTGCGACGTGCTCACCGACAGCAGCAGCGCCACTATCGTGCGCAGCGTAATTGGCTTGGGGCAAAGCATGGGCATGACCGTAATCGCCGAAGGCGTCGAGACCGCCGCCCAGCAGCAGTTCTTACTCAGTTGCGGCTGCACGCAATTCCAGGGTTACCTGTTCAGTAAACCGCTGCCGCTAGAGGCGTTCGCGGCATTCGTCGCGCAGCAAAATGGCTGAGCGAGAGCGAGCCTGCAAGGGCTTGTTGGCGGCAATGAAAAAGCCGCGCAGTACGCGGCTTTGGAGTTGCTGGGCCCACACGGACTCGAACCGTGGACCAAAGGATTATGAGTTGCCTGGAAACGCTGCAAACCCAGCAAAATCGGGCGCAGCTTAGCGTAGGTACAGTTAGCTGAAAGTAGCGTTGTAGAGCGGGGTAAGCGTAATTTTGCGTAATAGGAAGAAACTGGTCACTGTGCTGCTAGTGTACCTTCGACCATTAGTCTGGATCTCATCAATTGACGGTGAGTGAGCGCTCTTCTGTCTGCTCCAAGATGAGCTTGATACGTTTCACCGTGATATAGCAAGTTGGGTCATGTGTGATGCTATGTTTGATAAAACATCACTTTCACGCATACCACTTAGCTCTATGCAGAGCTGGTCAATAGTGCGTTCCCAGTGATATCCATTTCTTGGGTTGAATAAACCTACCTTAGTAAACTTAATTGATTCTTCTTGGTAGGCTAGGCTGGAGTAGGTTAGCAGTTGCTTAATGTCACTCACCCGAAACCCTCTGTCCCCTGCCTTAATTTCGTAAAGGCAGTCTTGATATATTAGATCACCCTCGCACGCAGAAACTATCCCGCATCCTGAAAATTTAGGTCTAAAGATGATTTCTTGAGTCTTAGGGAAGCATAGCATTAGGTTTTGTGTTAGGCCGAAAACTTCGCTCTGGCAGTCTTCATCAAGTGTCAGTGCTATTGAGTCTTCGTCGTTAGTTATTCTAAATATGTAATCTGCGACGTTTTTTATTGATTCATTTACTAGCGGAATTATGTGTTCCCTTCTTGGGAGCTGGCCAGATTTCTTTGCTTTTATAAAAGTTTCAAATGATAGCTCGTTTAGGAAGCCTCGAAGTTTTGCTGGGGCTTTATTGTTGATTGGAGAAAGCTCACGCTTTACCTTCAGGTTCTCTCTTCGCCAGTAAGTATCTGCTAGTGGTGTTATTTTGTGCCATACCGATGTGAAACTAGATGAAAAATGCTGCTCGGATATCATACGGGGACTCTCCAGTTTTGAGGGTTCTTTTGTTTAGAACCGGAGGCCCATTTAAGGATGAGCTTTTCGAATATATTTAGCTCGGACTTTATGGAGTCTCGCCAATGCCTTCCTTCGTCCTCAAGTATGTAAGAGCTGATTAGCATGGCTCTTCGCTCCCAAACAGTTAGGGTTGAGTAGCTCTTCCGGCAGTTAGATATCCAGTGGTCTGCCCCTCTGTGAGCCATCATTAGTATAATGTCTCTTTTGATCATCATGTTAAGAGGTTGTTTATAGAGGGCAGCTATTAATATTTCTGTTTCTTCTGCAGGGTCTGTGTTTAGAACTCTCAATGCGTATGCAAGGTTAGTCGGAACTTGTGTTATGTAAGAATTTGATGAGATTAAGCTTCTAAGCTTTTCAAAAAGATCCTTCTGTACTTCGCTTTCTAAGTTTTCTAGCAACCCGCGACAAAGCAACATTACAGAGGGGAAAATGGGATAAAGTAAGTCTAGGTTGTTTGTAATTGACCTAATAGCATCGTTCTGTGCTGCCGGTTGCAGATGCTTTAGGGCGGAAATCAGTCTTCTAGAAAGCCCTTCATCAATCCTACTTTTTGTCAGTTCTCTGCCTAGCATGCCGACGATATCAAACCGCGCCAGCTCTCGCTTAAGACTTTCGTAATCACTTTCTGCGGTTAGTGAGTACGGGTCGTAGTACACCCTGAGTCGTCTGAATGCACGTTCCTCTGTGTCGCGTGCGCTTTCATGCTCTTCGGGGGCTGAGAATTCTGAGGTCGAAAGAAATTCTTTGGATGTCATTATTCTTGTTTTGGTTTTTTGTAGTGCTAATCCTTCATTTGTTAAAAGTAGATCTGTAAGTGAAATTAGTGATGAGTAAGCGTCTTCTTTGCTTTTTGCGAAAATTACAAAGTCATCTACGAATCTGCAGAAAGTAATTGATTCAGACTTTAATAAGCGATCGACTCTATTTAAAAGTAATTCGCTGAGTATTCTGGCTGCAGGCCCGCCTACTGGGAGTCCATATGAAACGTTATCGGATATGGACTGCAGTATTGTCATGATTCGTTTTATTATGTCGCCATTGTTTGTGGCTTTTTTTAGAGCGTTCTCCAGCCTATGGTGGTATATCCTTGGGTAGAAGTCGGAAATATCACACCTTAGTGCATAGGGTTTTTCTTGCGCATGGCCCACTGAAGTATTTTGAAATTGCTGCCAGCCTACGGTTTTATCAAATAGTGATCCTGTAGTGTGATCTGGTTTAAATCTATATGAAAATACTATATCTGAGCCTAGTCTTTTTGGCTCGATATCCTCTGCGATTGTAATTACTAGGGCAAGAAGATAAGCATTCCAGATAGGGTCGATTTGTGTGCCCCATCTGAATCCACTATAGCCAACAACCGATAGGTTCTTGGCTGTTAGTATTGGCATGGTCTTTATGGAGTCTTCGAAGTTATTGTCAATTTCTTGCAGTATAGTTACCACATCATTGTTCATGTCATTGAATATGTGGTTTTCTATTGGGTATGGAAATATGTCGGTATCGCCAAACTTTGCAATGTTTTTAATTGCTAGTTCGAGATTCTCTTTTTTTACTATTGGCATTCTCGCGTTCCGTTGATTGTAATTGTCGAGTTCTATTTTCGGCTAGTTTGAGTTGGGCTTAATTGTCTCGGCGGCCTAAAGCGGAAAGGGGACAGATTTATTTTTGGATATCTGTCGTCCAGTCACAGGCTGGGCTCGATCAAACGCCCAAGGTCATCTGCACGCTGCTTGGTCACATCCAGAAAGCACGAGGCGCTGTTAATGCGGTCGATGCTGCCGCCCGTGAGGCTGCCGAGTAGGGCGCAGTCGGCATCGCGGAATTTGATCCATAGTCGCTGCGCGTCGCGCAGCTGTGTTTGCTGTGCGGGTGTTAGCGCTTGCATGGCTGCTTTGTAATTCTGGTTCAGGCGGGCGTTTTGCTGTTCCGTTTCACTGCCCATGCAATCGAGCATATTCATCGTCACGCCGCCGGACTCATCCATGCAGGCGCTATAGGTGGTGCTGTAGCCATCGTCCGCTGCGTGTGCGCCAGCGCTGAGCGTGGTAACGGCAATCGCCAATAGCCAGTTTTTGCGTGCGTGCATGATGGGCGTCCTGCGTATCAATGGATGGGTGTTAAAGGCTTTGCATGGTTCTGCACTTGGGAAACGTCGAACAACCCCAAAACTGCTGCCCCGCTTTCGTCCCAGATTTCACGGTGCGAATTAGCAGCGCACTGCCACATTTCGGGCATTGCCTCTCGGCTATCGGATCGGTACGGCGTTTGAGGTTTTGCACGTGCTCGCGGTGGGTGGCGAGGGTTGGTGCGCGGCGGCCGGTTTGCAGGGCGTGCAGCATGGTGTCGACTTCAGACTCACTGAAGACCGGCTGCTGGAATGACTTGATATAGCGGATAAAGCCAATGCCTTGGGTCACGTTGGCTGGTACGTCGGTTTTGAAGGTGCTGCCGCCGACAAAGGTGATAACCGAATGCAGGTGCTCGGGGTTAACGCCAAGGGTAGCTTCAAGGGCTTTGAGGTGTTTGTAGTTCTGCCGCAGCGGGTTCTGGAATTTGAACGTGCGCTTGTAGAGCTTCTGCGTCCACTGCGCCTGCTTCTCGCTTCCGAAAATCCAGCCGCTCATGTTCTTCGTTTCCAGCACGAAGATGCCGTAGGGCGAGAGGAATACGTGGTCGATCTGCGTGGTGCCGTCGGGCGTGTCCAGGGTGACGTTGTGCAGACGACGGTAGATCTGCTTATCCAGCTGCCAATGGGCAAACAGCCGCACCAGGAGTTCGCCGATGTGGCCCTTGGCCCAAGGCGACTTGAACAGCGTGATCAGCAGCATGAGCGGAATAAACCAGCTCAACATGCCCCAGACCTGGGCGATGATCGGTGTGAAATCCATTTCTCAACTATCCGTAATCCTTAGATATACCGAATAGTAATGCGGATTCCACGCCATCCGGCCACCCAGTCCACGCTTATCTGGCCAGGCATTCCACGCACATCCGGCCACCTGTTCCACAGCCACCCGGCCGGGCAGTCGGAGCGCAGCGCCGCAGGGATTGCATTGTTAATCTGATGT
>JAWWDH010000060.1:0-12275 GCA_033720015.1 Pseudomonas sp. | reverse complement strand
GGGCATTGCTCTGGCTGCTGCCGATGGGCTTGCTGACAGCGCTGTATGGCTGGGACGGCACCCTGACGCAAATGGCCTGGTTCTTTACCAAGGCGGCGCTGCTGACCTTTGGTGGCGCTTATGCGGTGCTGCCTTACGTCTATCAGGGGGCGATCGGCTACTACGGCTGGCTGACGCCGACGCAGATGATCGACGGCCTGGCGTTGGGCGAAACCACGCCGGGGCCACTGATCATGGTGGTGGCCTTTGTCGCGTTTGTCGGCGCTTATCTGCAGCCAGTATTCGGCGGTGATTCGGGGTTTGTCAGCGGCGCCGTGGCGGCGGCACTGGTTACCTGGTTCACCTTTCTGCCGTCGTTTCTGTTCATCCTTGCCGGCGGGCCGCTGGTGGAGTCGACCCATGGCAAGCTGAAATTCACCGCGCCGCTGACCGCGATTACCGCTGCAGTGGTCGGGGTGATCCTCAATCTGGCGCTGTTTTTTGCCTACCACGTGCTCTGGCCGCAGGGCTTTGCCGGCAGCTTCGAGTGGCCGTCAGCGTTGATCGCCCTGGCGGCTGCGGTGGCGTTGTTCAGCTTCAAACGGGGGGTGATGGAGGTGCTGCTGGTGTCAGCGCTGGCCGGGTTGGCGGTGTATCTGCTGTGCTAGCAGGCTGTTGAAAACTACCTGCGTTGTCATCGCGGCATTAAAAGCAGGCTAAAAATGCTCATTTACAGCTCGTAAAGCCGAATGCGACCTCAGTTGCGTTTTCGCCTGTTTTGCCTTGCGCTGGCGGCCTTCTCCTACGTTTTTCAACGGCCTGCTGACGGTCGCCGCGCGGCTGCCCGGCGACCTGTGTGCCCCTGATGCTATCAGTGGAAGGGGAAGATGTAGTTCATCCAGGCTGACATGCGCAGGAGGATCTTGCGCATGATCGCGACGTGGTGGAAATGCTCGGAATACAGTGCCGCCTGGCCATAGGCACCGCCTGGCATCAGGCCGCGGTACTGGGCGAAGTCCGGGTCGGTTATCTCGAGAACCACAGGTACCCGCCCAGGGGGCGGCGAGCCGGTGAAACCGATCAAATTGCCACTGGCTTGTACCTGGCCCTCGGCGATCACTGGCAGAACCATCTTCACGTTAGCTGCGAACACTTGGCCGGGCAGACCGTCGAAAGCGATTTCCGCCTCGTCGCCTGGTGTAAGGCGCAGTTGGCTGTTCTGCCGCATCCAGGCGACATAGGCGTAATCTTCCTGTGGCACGAAGATCATCGCTGGGCGCAGCGGCATTTTCACCGCGTAGACACCAGGGCGTAACGCTACCTGGGTGACGTAGCCCTTGGAGGGCGCGCGTACCGTGGTGTTGTTGAGCTCAAACTGGGCGATGTTGAGCTGCGCTTGCAGGTCGTCAACTTGTGCCCTTGAAATATCCACATTGCGTCGGTTACCGACGTTGCGTCGAGCCAGCTCGCTGGCCCGTGACAAGTCGGCTCTGGCTGAGAACAACTGGGCCTTGACCGATTTGACCCGGTTCTCGAACGGCGTAGGGTCGATGCGGAACAGTACGTCGCCCTTTTCCAGCATCTGGTTGCCCTGCACGGGTACTTCAATCACCTGGCCGCTGACCGCCGGCACGATGGGGGTGCTGACGAAATAGCTACGCGACACCTCAGAGTAGGGGTGGTTGTAGTTCATCAAGAAAATCAGTGAGCCGATCAACACGATGCCGCCGAGTACGGCAGTGGGTACCGTCCACTTGTTCAGTGGAATCTTGAAGACTTTGAAGATGGCGATGCAGATGGCGGTGTAGGTCAGGATCAATAACAGGTCCATGCTTACACCTCTGCTGAACGTTGCTGGAGCGGTTGATCTGGCGTGGCGGCAATGCTGGGCGCGGGCGACTCGGCTTGCACCGGTGCACTCAGTGCAGCGAGGCTGGCTTGCAGGGCAATGACCTGCTGTTCCAGCGCCTGCAGGCGCGTATCTTCAGGTTTTGCGTGGGCGAAACCCCAGCCGCGATCTTCGCGGTACAAAGTGGCCCAAATCCACAGGAACGGCCAAATCGCGTGCAGGGTGAACAGGCTGATCCAGCCGGCCACGTGGATTGCATCCTGCTGCGGATGGTTGCGATGTACGGCGATCTCATACGGAATGTCGTGTATCGCGATGATTCCGTAAAACAGCACAGCTGCGGCGAACAGCAGAATGCCCAGTGCAATATAGTCCAGCATGCTCAGCTCCCTTTTGTTGTTCTCATGCGCGCCCAGTGTATACAAGCAGGCGTCACCAAGGGAGGCGGAAGCCTGCTAACCGTGGGCTAGGCCACGGTTAGCAGAGATGCCGTGCTGCCAATCAGAGGAACCAGCGGTACTCCCGCGCACTGACTTCCTGCATAAAGGCCAGATGGTCTTGGCGTTTGTTCTCGCAGTAGACCATCACAAACTCTTCGCCTAGCCCTTGGTTGACCACTGGGTGCTCGCGCATGGCGGTTACGGCGCTGAGCATGTCCTGGGGGAAGTCGATGCCACTGCTGCGGTCGTCGTTAAGTGGGGTGATCGGCTCGTTGCCGGCAGCCAGGCCATGTTCCATGCCAATCAGAATCGCGGCGAGAACGAGGTAGGGGTTGGCGTCGGCGCCGGCGAGGCGGTGTTCGATGCGCAGGTTTTTACCGTCCGATTCGGGGATACGGATGCACGCATCGCGGTCTTCATAACCCCAGCTGGCGCGGCTGGCGGCGTTGACCATGGCGCCGTAACGGCGGAAGGCGTTGTGGTTGGCGGCGAAGATCGGCATGCAATGCGGCAGCAGTTCCAGGCAGCCGGCCACGGCATGGCGCATCGGGCGTTGTTCGTCGGCGGCCAGCAGGTTGTTGCCGTCGGCGTCATACAGGCTGACGTGTACGTGCATGCCGCTGCCCGGTGCGTGCAGGTAGGGCTTGCTCATAAAGCTGGCGCGCTGGCCGTGCTTGAGCGCCACGCCACGGGTGCTGCGGCAGAACAGGGCGGCCCAGTCGGCGGCACGCAGACCGTCGTCGCAGTGGCCGAAGTTGATTTCGACCTGGCCAGGGCCCAGCTCTGCGGTGATCACGTTGGCGTCGACACCCTGCTCATTGGCGGCATCGACAATCTCGTGCAGCACGTCGGCGAAGCGTGACAGGCGCTCAATGTGCATGTTCGGCTGGTCGTCTTCATCGCCGCACAACGGGTCGCGGGGGAACTGCGGCAGGCCGTCCTGCAGTTTGCGGTCGAACAGGTAGAACTCCAGTTCGAAGGCCACCACCGGGCGAATGCCTCGCGCGGCCAAACGCTGGAGCACGCGGGCGAGGACTTCGCGCGGTTCGAATTCGATCGGCGCTTCGGTGCCATCCGAGCTGATCAGCATCTGCCCCAACGGCTGGCTTTCCCAGCGTACCGGTTTCAGTGTGCCGGGGATCAGGCGGCGGGGGGCGTCCGGGTCACCGTCGTTGAAGCAGTAATCACCAATCGGGTACAGGCCACCTTGCACGCCCAGCAGCACACAGTTCTGCGGGATTTTCAGGGGGCCGCCGGCGGCAACTTTTTCCAGCATGTCGATGGGGTAGCGCTTGCCGTAGAAATGCCCGGGGATGTCCAGGCTGATCAAGTCGACGTAACGCACGTCAGGGTGCGCGGCGCGGAAGGCGCGAACTTCGCTAAGCAGGTCGGGGAATTGCGTTTTTATTGTCATGGTGGCTATCTGCACGGGTCAGGTGAAGACCCAGAGGACTCGCGTTGGTTGGTCGGAGAGGTTGGCGTATCGGAACTGCGCATGTGGCGGCAGTTGGAAGCTGTCATTCGGGCCCAGGGTGACGGGCTCGGCGTTGTCGCCGTACCAAAGTGTCAGCTCGCCTTCGAGGACGAAACCGCCCTGTTCAGAGCTGTCATTGAGGTGGCCTTCACCGCTGGTGGCGCCAGGGTGCAGGTGGCTTTCGAGCATCGAGAAGCCGCCGGCCATGGTCGGCGAGGCCAATACATCGGTAATGCCGCCGGCGTAATACAGGGTGCGGCGCTCACCGGGGCGGGTGACCCACGGCACTTCACGCGGCTTGCTCAGGCTGTAGAAGTAAGTGGTCGGCACGCCCAGGGTTTCGCTGATGGCGGTGAGGTCGGCCACGGTTGGCCGCGACAGGCCACGCTCGACCTGCGAGAGAAACCCCACGGAGCGATCAATGCGCGCGGCCAACTCACCCAAGGTGAGGTTCTTATGCTTGCGCAGGTCACGGATCAGGATCGCCAGACCTTCGATTTCTTCCTGCATGTCCATGGCTGTGCCTCTGTTCAAATGACGTCGCGCAGCCGATACCAGGCTTTGCCGACGGCTTCGATCGGCGCAGCGAGCAGGTCGCCGCCGGGGAAGCGTGGATTGCTCAGACCCTGATAGAGCTCAAGCAGCTCGCTGTCGCCGAGAATCGCATCGCTGACCGCACGGGCCGCCGCCAGCGTGGGTAGGATGCCGTGGCCGGAGAAGCCTTGCAGCCAGTACTTCTGCCCCTGCTGACCGACATCCGGCGTGCGGTGCATGGTGCAGTCAATATGCCCGCCCCAGCCGTAGTCGATCTGCACCCCGCGCAGTTGCGGAAATACCCGCTCCAGATACGGCCGGGTGGCAGCGGGTACATCCGCGGGGATGCCGCCCAGGTAGGTGCAGCCACCGCCGAACAGTAAGCGATTGTCCGGGGTGACGCGGAAGTAATCCGGCACAAACTGGTTGTCGATGGCGCAGGTGCCACGCGGGAACAGCGACTGTGCCAGCTGCGGATCGAGCGGCGCGGTGGCGACTTGATAGGAGCCGACTGGCAGCAGGCGCTTCGCCAGTTGTGGGTCGAGCTTGTCGATGTAGGCGTTGCAGGCCATCACCAGTACATCGCTGCGCACTTCGCCGTGCTCGCTGCGCGCGACATAACCGCCTGCGGTCTCGCGGTACTCCAGCGCCTTGGTTTGTTCAAAAATCTTCCCGCCGGCCGCCTCAATGGCTGTTGCCAGGCCCTGGGCCAGTTTCAGTGGGTTGAGGTGAGCGGCACCGGCGTCGTGCAGGGCGGCCAGGTAGCGCGGGCTGGCGATCCACTGCGGCAGTTGTTCTTTGTCGATCCAGCTCAGCTGCGTGTAGCCGTATTTCTGCTCGGCTTCTTCGAGGCTCTCCCGCAATTGCTTAACGCGGCGCGGCAGTACGGCGGTGTAGATCGCGCCGGTGCGGTAATCGATATCGAAGTTGTGGCGCTCAGGCAGCTCGCGCATTTCTTCGGCGGCCCAGACCATGCTGTCCCACAGGCGGCGGGCGCGTTCCAGGCCGAGGGCTTTCTCGAACGGTGGCATGTCACACGACCAGCCCGGCAGTGCCTGGCCGCCGTTGCGCCCGGAGGCGGCCCAAGCCAGACGGCTGGCCTCTAGCAGCACCACTTTTTTGCCGGCGAGGGCCAGGCGTAGCGCCGTGTGCAGGCCGCTGAAACCACCGCCGATGATCAACACATCGCACTGCAACGGCTCCTGCAGGCGCGGACGCAGCGGGATTAGCCCCGGGTAGGTGCCGGCATAGTAGGTGCTGATGTGCTGGGCGGATTGTTTGAACATGGCGCGCCTCATGAAATTCTATTTGAATAATTTCATGAAAATCTACGCTATAAATTTCATAAAGCCAAGCGCCGATGCCGGCTTGCAGTCCAGGCGAGTTGCTCAGCCGAGGCCAACGCTTACACACATGGCGCGGCGGGAACAGCGTCGCAGCCCCTGCTGGCGGCGCTTAACGCACCTGGTTACGGCCACCGTGTTTGGCCGCATAAAGCGCCTGGTCGGCTTTCTCCAGCAGCTCGCTGGCGCTGCTTGAGATGGCTTCAGTCGAGGCGATGCCGGCGCTTAGGGTGACTGAGAACTCGCTGTCGCCGGCGATAAACTTCAATTCGGCGAAGCGCATGCGGATTTCATCTAGCACCCGTAGGGCTTGCTCGGCCGGGCAGTCGGGCAGCACCACGAGGAATTCCTCGCCGCCATAGCGGCCCAGGCTGTCGATGCGGCGCAGGCGCTGGCGCAGCAAATTAGCCAGGGCGCGGATCACGTTATCGCCGGCGGCATGGCCATAGCTGTCGTTGACCTTCTTGAAGAAGTCGATATCCAGCATGCCCACGCTGGCGGGTTTACCGCTGCGCTCCGCGCGCTCCAGTTCGACGGCGGCTTGCTCCTTGATGTCGGCGTGTTTGAGCAGGCCGGTCAGGCTGTCGCGCGACAGCGCGTTGCTCAGCAGGCGGGCGCGCTGGGCGCGGGAGAAGACGGCGGCAACCAGGGCGTTATCAGAAATCGGCTTGGTGACAAAGTCATCCCCGGCCTTGATCAGGGCATTCATCTGCCGGGTGATATCGGTTTCCGCTGACAGGTAGATGATTGGCACGCGCAGCCAGTCGTCGTCCATGCGGATGATCTGCGCCAGCTCAGGGCCGGTGCAGCCGGGCATGTTGACGTCCAGCAAGATGACTTCAGGGTTGAAGCAGCGCATCCGGGTAAAGATTTCGGCGGGCTCATGCAGCATCTCTACCAGCATGTTGGCACCGCGCAGAATCAGGCTGAAACGGCTGGCCAATTCGCGGTCGTCGTCGATGATCAATACCCGATAAGGTTCACCTTGCTGCTGGGAGAAGCAGCGTTCCAGGCGGTTTTCCAGCTGCGGGATGTCCACCGGCTTGGTGAAGAAGCCCATCGCGCCGACACGCACGGCCTCCAGGTGGGTGGCGAAGTCGTCTTGGGTGGTGATCACCAGCAGCGGCAGTGGCTCCTGCAAACGCTCCTGCAGGTCGGCGGCGTATTGCAGGCCGGTGAGGCGTTCCTCGGGCAGATTGACGTCGACGATCAGTGCGTCCGGCAATTGCTGCTGCAAGGCGGCATCCAGGTCGACGATGCGCGAGAAGTGCTCCGCCTGATAGCCGAAGTTATTCAGCGTCTGGCGCATGTTTTCGCCAATCGCCAGCTGATCTTCGAGTATGTAGATGCGCCGTGCGCTCTGCGAGGGCTTGCCGGCTGAGACCGCTTGCGTTGCAGGCGCTTGCTCGGGGTCGGCCTGGAACACCTGCTTCGCCAGTTCCTGCAGGCTGTGGCTGAAGTCCTGCAAGCTTTGCTGTTCTTGTTGCAGGGTTTGCAGCCAATGATTGGCTTCCTGTTCCAGCTCGCGGGCACGTTTGCCCAGGCTGCTGTAACCGAAGGTGCCGGAGGCACCGGCGAGCTTGTGCAGCTGGTCGCGTAAGGTGCGCAAATAGTGCAGCTGTTCCTGCGGGTCAGCGGTGTGCAGTAGGTGCTCGGCGTTCTGCCCCAGGGTCGGCAGTTCCTCCTGCAGGCGCAGGGCAAAGTCTTTGCTTAATTGTTGCAGGTGCTGCTGCAGTTCAGCGGCGGCGTGCTTGCCTTTACTCATGCGCTTGGCTCCAGATTTTGCGCACCTGTGCGGCCAGCTGCATTGGGTCAAAAGGTTTGATGATTACGTCGCGGGCACCGAGGCTGCGGTAATGGGCGATCTCAGCCGGCTGTACCTTGGCGGTCATAAAGGCCACCGGCACCAAGTTGATGTCGATCAGTCGGGCGATGCGCAGCAAGGTTTGTGGGCCGTCCATGTCCGGCATCATCACGTCGAGCAGGATAAAGTCCGGGGCAAAGCCCTGCAATTGGTCGAGGGCATCTTGGCCGCAGGCGCAGCTGAGTACCTGAAAGCCGCCGACAGCTTCGAGAGCCAGCTTGGCCACGGCCTGGATCGATGGGTCGTCTTCCACGTGCAGGATGCGTTGTAGGTCAGGCAAGTCAGTTGTCCTCGGGGCTCGATGCGGGTTCCGGCGTCGCCTCTCGGGCCAGATTAGTCAGTTCGAACCAGAAAGTCGCGCCTTTACCCGGGCTGGACTCGAAACCAATCTGCCCATCCATGCGTTCGATGATTTCCTTGCTGATCGCCAGGCCAAGGCCGGTACCGCCTTTTTGCCGGGTGTCGGTGGCATCCGCCTGGGAGAATTTACTAAAAATCCGCGCCTGGAAATTCTCCGGTACGCCGGGGCCGTGGTCGGTCACGCTGACGCGGACTCGCTCGCGGTGTTCGTCGATGTGGATGTTTACGGTGCTGCCACGGGGGGAGAACTTCGAGGCATTCGACAGCAGGTTGGCGAGCACCTGAGCCAGGCGCAGTTTGTCGACCCGTACCCACGCGGCGGTGGCCGGGCCTTGCAGCTTGAGTTGCACCTGATAGTGGCTGGCATACGGCTGGTTTTCTTCGATGGCCTGTTCCAGCAGTGGTTGCAGGGCTTCATCGTGCAGCGTGAAGCGCATCTTGCCGGCCACCAGTTTGTCCATGTCGAGCAGGTCGTTGATCAGCAGGTTGAGGCGCTGGCTATTGTCTTCGGCGATTTGCAGCATCTGCTGAATGGCGGCGGGCACTTCACCCAGCGCGCCACCGTTGATCAGGCCCAGCGAGCCGGCGATGGCGGTTAGCGGTGTGCGCAGCTCATGGCTGACGGTGGAGACAAATTCACTTTTCATCCGTTCGATGCGTTTGCGCTCTTCGATATCGCGGATTACCGCAATAAAACGCCGTTCGCCCTGATAGCTGATCTGTGAGACGGCCAGCTCGATGGTGAAGGATTCACCGTTGCGGCGCATGGCGGTCAGCTCGATATCCTTGCCGAGCATCTGTTGAATGCCGGTTTTTAAGAAGTGACTGATATAGCGGGCTCGCATCGAGCGTTGTGGTTCCGGTAGCAGCAGGGTGGCGCGATGCCCGGAAACTTCCAGGTGGCTGTAGCCGAAGATGCGCTCGGCGGCGTGGTTGAAGGTTTCGATATAGCCTTGCTGGTCGATGGTGATGATCGCGTCGAGGACGTTGTCGAGCAGGGTACGCAGGTAGTCCTCGCGTTCGCGAATGGCCATTTCGGTGGCGATGCGTTCGCTGAAGTCTTGCACCTGCGAGACGAAATGCACGGGTTGGCCGTTGCTGTCGCGTACCAGCGATACGCTGAGCAAGGCCCAGATGATTCGCCCCTGGCTGTCCAGGTAGCGTTTCTCCATCTCATAGGTATTGATCTCGCCGGCCAGCAGCTCTTCGATGTTTTGCAGGTCCGTATCCAGGTCATCAGGGTGGGTGAGCTGCTGAAAGTCTTTGTTTAGCAACTGCTCGCGGCTATAGCCGAGCATGTCGCAGAGCTGATCGTTAACCTCCATCCACTGGCCTTGCAGAGACACCAGCGCCATGCCCTGAGGCGCAGTGCTGAATGCGTTACTGAAGCGCTGTTGGCTCATTTGCAGCTGGTCTTCTACGGCTTTGCGGTCGCTGATGTCCCAGATAAACCCGGAGATCCACTGCAGTTGGCCATGGCTGTTGAACTCACCACGGCCCTTTTCCCTGACCCAGACGCTGTGGCCATCGGCATGCTGCAGCCGGTAGGTCAGCTCGAAGGACTCCTGGCGTTCGATGGCTGTTATGGCGCTGTAGGTAATAGACAGGTCGTCGGGGTGCACCACGCTGGCATAGCTGCGCACACGGTTGTTGATAAAGTCGGAGGCGGCGTAGCCACTGAGATCGAAAATTTCCTCACTCAGGTAGCTCATGGTCCAGTCGGCATCGTTGCGGCAGCGGTATACCGCCCCCGGCAGATTGGCGACTAGGCCGCGGAAGCGGCTCTCGCTCTTTTGCAGGGCGCGGGTGGCCTGCTGCAGGTCGTTGATGTCGCTGGCGATGCCGAGATAGCCGCTGATCGCGCCCTGGTTGTCGCGCATGGCACTGACGGTGAGGTTGACGGTGCACGCTTCGCCGTTCTTGCGCACATAGGTCCACTGCCGGGTTTCCGGACCGCCCTTGTTGGGTATGCAGGTGAAGACTTCAAAGCCACTGACCTCACGGCCTTGCATGCGGCTGAGTTGGGCGCCGCGGGCCTGGATTTCGTCCGGCCGGTGGAACAGCACCGGGCTGTGCTGGCCGACTACTTCGGCGCTGCTGTAGCCAAGCAGGCGTTCGGCGCCGGAGTTGAACAGGGTCAGCAGGCCGTTGCTGTCCGTGGTGGTGATACTCACCCCCGTGGCAGAGTCGAGCACCGTTTGCAGGAAGCGCCGCGCCTCAAGGGCCTGCTCTTCGTGTTGCAGGCGCTCCAGGGTGGCGCCGACCCAACGAGCAAACAGGCGCAGGAACTCTTTGTCAGCCTCATCGAAGCCTGAGCTGCGTGCCTCACTGGCGGCATAGCACAGGGTGCCGAAGCGCTGACCAGCGACCCAGATGCTGGTGCCGATATAGCTTTCCAAGGCAAACAGTGGGTAGCAGGGGTGCGCGGCATATTCACTTTTGCCCATGCGCGTAATGGCCAGTACGTCTTGGCCATGCAGGGCGATGCTGCAGTAGGTGTCACCCAGGGCAAAGCGCTGGTCGTCCTGCAGGCTATCGGGCGGCGACACGTGCACCATCACTCGGTACGTCTGGGCCTCGATCTGGCTGATGATGCCGATTGGCATGTCATAGAACTGCGCGCCCAGTTGCAGGGCCTGGCGCAGTTGCTCTTTAGTGCTCAGTTTAGGCAGTGCGGCAATTTCATTGAGCGCGCGCAACGCCGCCTGTTGTCGCTGCATGTGTTGCTGGGCCAAGTCGCGTTGGCGGTCGCGGCGCAGCGCGTCAAACAACTGGCCCAGGGTGGTCAGGAGCGGCTGTAGCTGGGTGATGAAGTCGGCGCTGTAGCCGCCTTCGCGATTGGCCAGGCCGAGCATGCCGAGCAGTTCGCCGTTGGCGTGAATCGGCAGGCCGGCAAACGCTAATAGCGGCGGGTGCCCCGGAGGTAGACCCGCGCTGTTTGGGTGGTTGCTCGGGTCGTTAGTGATCAGCGCCTGACCGCTGCGCATCACCTGGCCGAACAGGCTGTCGAGGTTGCGAAACTCCAGGCCCCGTGCGGCATGGCTGGCATAGAGCGCGCGAGTGTCTGCGTTCCAGGCGATATTGCTGATGGCAAAGGTGCGCAGAAACGGTGCACCCGCCTCATCCTGGAGAATTTCACCGACAAAACCAAACTGACTGGCGCTGACTTCAAGAATCCGCGTGAGCAGGGTGTCGAAGGCTTCGCGCTGGTTGTCTGCGTTGATGTACGCAGCTTGCGTCTCGGTGATCAGCGCCAGCAGTTGGCGCGACTCTTCGGTTTGCTGATTTTGCTTTTGTAAGTCGGCATTGTGCCGGCGCATCACCCTTTGGCTGCTGTGCCGGGTGGCTTGCAGCAGTAATAGCAGCAGTGCTTCGGCGGCGAGCCAGGCCAGCAGCCATTTACCCACCAGCCAACGCCGCTCGTGTTGGTGCTGGTCGTAGAGTGTGCCGATATCGCGCCAGGTTAGGGTGAGTACGGGGCTGACGTTGTTGCTCGCGGCGGATTGATAGTCACTTAAGTACACTTGGTTGAGCAGGTACGTGCGCCCCTGATCTTCCAGCAGCTTAAAAGTGTCGCCCGCTTGCGGAGTTGGCAGCTGGTGCTGCGCTTGCCAGTTCTGCACCTGCACCTGGGAAAAGCCCGCCAAATGCCAGTATTCAGCCTCTGCAATGGGGGCGTTTTGCACGTCATTGCTGCTACCTGGCGCACGTAACGAACGCTTGAGCAGCAGGGCAACCCCGGCATCCAGCTCGTGGTCCAACTGCTGCAGGTTGCTCAGTACATCGAGGCTAACCTCCAGCGCGCCGACGCTGACCGGCCCCTCTACGCCTTCTACTCGCAGTGGCACGATGGCGCGCATGCTCAGGTTTTCACCGCTCGCCACTAGGCCGGCCGCCGTTGAGGCCTGGCGCAGGCTGTCGAGCAGCATGGGCCGCTGCGGTGTTGGTCGGTCGCCAAACCACTGCGGTTTATGCACCCGCAGCAGTACGTCGGCGGTCGGGGCTAGATGCACACTCAGGGTGAACGGGCGGATGTTTTGCAGGCTGCGCCAGCGTGGAGCGAGGCGGGTATAGAGCTGGTTACGAATGAAGCTAAGGCTTTGTACATTGCCCGGCTCGCTGCGCTGCAGCGCATGGGCCTGGCGCACCAGTTCAACCAGCCAGGCGTCGGCGGCGATGGTTTCGGCGAGCAATTGTGCCTGTTGTTGCAGCTCCTGTTGGCTGTTGCGCAGGGTCAGGCTTTGCAGTTCATGCTGCTTGGCGATTTGCAGGTTCCACAGGGCTTGCTGCTGATTCAGGGCAAGGCCGCCAAGCCCGCTAAAAAAAATCGCCAAGCCGAGGCTGCCGAGGCCGACAATCCAGTGGATGGCGCTAAGCCTGGTCTGCTTAGCCATCAATCAGCCCCGCCCCACTCGTGCACAGAAATAATCGC
>JAWWDH010000059.1:0-12288 GCA_033720015.1 Pseudomonas sp. | reverse complement strand
CCAACCAGTGCGCTCATCGTCGTGCCTCTTCTCAATTGCGCCCGCAGGCGCGACAAAAACCAACACGCCACGCGGGATGACCGGCGTGGCTTGTGTGCAAATTATGGCCAGTACAACTGGCCAAAGGCCGCGCAGTATACCGTAAAGCCCTGGCAGACGTGCACCCGCACCAACCGTCTGTCGAGGCGTACCACGCCGCTCGCTTACAGGCGCATGAGCAGACTTCGTGCACAAATCTACGGCAACACTCTGGCTATACTGCTCGCCCCTTTACTATTCAGGACGACACCATGACACGGCTGTCACTGTTACTCAGTGCATCATTGTTCACGCTCAACGCCACTGCGCTTGAGCTGGCCAAGTACCCACAAGCCTTCGACGCCGGCAACGGCATCAGCGTGATCGTTGCACCCAGCAACGACAACACACAGGCGTTGGTTCAGGTCAGCGGCATTAATCACCCGATGGATGAGGTGGTGATGCTCACTACCCTCAAAGACCGTGGCAACGATGACCGCGACTACAGCACCACCCTCAACGGCAGCGCCTACAACATGCTGGTTAAACGCCAGGGTTGGGGTGGCGAGCGTTATCAACTCTATCTGCCGAATACCGATGGTTTTGAACTGAGCTTTGATGAAACCAAGAGCACGTTAGTTAAGCCGGCCACCCTGCTAGCGCTCTATGAACAGCAGAGAAAGCAAGGTACCCATGACAAGCTGAGCCGCTTTGACCGTGAACAACGTGTGGCCGACTTTAGCGCGCAGCTGCAGAAAATCGATCAAGACGCCTCGAAGACCTGCGGCACGCCGCTGCAAACCCAGGTTGACTGGCAAGCGATTGATAATGAAAAGCTCAAACGCCTTGGGGTGCCGAGCTTTTGCGGTGAAGTGGTGCGTCAACTGGCCAGCCTGTGCGAAAGCGACGCGGAGTACAAAACCCAGGCCAAACAACTGCAAACCGTACAATGCAGCTTTGATGCGCGTCTCAAACTGCGCGAAAACGATGGCGTGCTGGCCTTCACCACACATGAGAAAGCTCCGAACCAGGGCGATTTTATCAACGCATTTCTACGCAATCGCTAACCCTCTCCCCTGCGGTGGCCTGGATCGCCGAAGCCATCGCACAGTCCACGGCATAGTTCTTGCCTTCTCAGGGTACTCTGAGCAGTTGCGGTCGACCTGATGTTGCATGCCCACCTGACCACCCTGCATGTGGTCTCACAAATTCTCGAAATATTTGCCCTGCAACCTGAGCTGACCGAGCAACTCATGGCCGGCAGCGGCATTACTGCGGCTGATCTAGCCTGCGCCGATACGCGCATCACCCGTACTCAAGAGCTACAGGTATGCGCCAACGCCCTGAACGAACGCCGCGACCTCGGCCTGGAATTGGGCCGGCGCATGCATGTGTCGGCGTATGGCATGGTCGGTTACGCCGCCCTATCAAGCGCCACCTTTGGTGACGCTTGGCAGCTGATGCTGCAGTACCCGGCGTTACTCGGCACCTACTTCAAGCTGGATTTGCTGATTGAAGGCGAGCTGGCGTGGGTCTGCGCCAGTGATTACCAGCACCGCCCGGAGCTGGAGGTGTTCAACCTGGAAATGTGCCTGGCGTCACTCAAGCTGATGTGTGACGACCTGCTCGGCCAAGCTCTGCAGTTGAGCGCTGCGCAGTTCCGCTATCACGAGCCTGATTACAGCGCGCGCTACTCCAACAGCTTTGCCTGCCCGTTGCAGTTCAATGCCGAGCGCAACGCCTTCGCCTTCCCCGCCAACTGGCTCGCGCAACCTTTACCGCTAGCCGATGCGGTGACCCATCGCGAAATGCTCAGCCGGTGCCGCAAACAAAACACCGAGTTCGCCACCCGCCAAGCCTGGCTGGGGCGTATTCGCCAACTGCTCAGCGAGCAACTCAGCGCACCACCCGGCCTGGAACAGCTGGCGCAACAGATGCACTGCTCGCCGCGCACCCTGCGCCGGCACTTGCAGGCGCTCGGCACGCACTACCAAGAGCTGCTCGACGAGCTGCGCTTTGAACAGGCCAAGACCCTGCTCGGCGAAGAAGACTGGCCCATCTGCCGCATCGCCGAACACCTGGGTTTTAGTGAAACGGCCAGCTTCCGCCATGCCTTTCAGCGCTGGAGCGGCGTCGCGCCCAGCCGCTTCCGTGCCTAGCCAAGCAACAAACGGCGCTTAGCGATCCATGCGGGTTACCTCGCTTCGCCGCTAGCCCAGCCGATCCAGACTGTGGCGGCCGGGAAGTTTGGCCACTTCGATCCCCTTTTGGCCGTTGTCAGCGTTCAACCGCAGCCCATTAACTGCGAACAATGGGGGCAAGAACAACAAGCCTGGGAGCCACCTGCATGCTGACCTTTTACAGCGACGACCATCACCTGCACCACGGCAGCTGCGAGCTAATCGATGGCCAATTGATGCCTTGCTTCGAAAAGCCGCAACGCGCCGACCACATCCTGCAACGGGTCAAGGATCGCCAGCTGGGCGCAATCCACGCACCTAAAGACTTCGGCCGCGCACCCATCGAACGCATTCATAGCGCCGCTTACCTGGATTTCTTCAAGGGCGCCTGGGATCGCTGGCAAGCACAGAACGGCAATGGCGATCTGCTGCCGTTCACCTGGCCGGCGCGCACCCTGCGGCCGGTGATCCCCACCGATCTACACGGCCAGTTGGGCTATTACAGCTTTGACGGCGGTGCACCGATCACTACTGGCACCTGGCAAGCCGCGTACAGCGCCGCGCAAGTAGCGCTGAGCGCTCAACAGGAAATTGCCAACGGTGCACAGAGCGCGTTCGCCCTGTGCCGTCCGCCCGGCCATCACGCAGCCGGTGAGTTGATGGGTGGCTACTGCTACCTGAATAACGCCGCCATTGCCGCCCAGGCCTTTCTTGATCAGGGCAAGCAGCGCGTGGCCATCCTCGATGTCGACTACCACCACGGCAACGGCACGCAGGACATTTTCTACTCGCGCAGCGATGTGCTGTTCACCTCGATTCACGGTGATCCTGCTGAAGAGTTTCCGTTCTTCCTTGGCTATAGCGATGAGCGCGGCGAAGGGGCTGGCGAGGGCTATAACTTCAACTATCCACTGGCCATGGGCAGCCCATGGGAGGTGTGGAGCGCAGCACTGGATCAAGCCTGCCAGCGCATCAGCGAATATGACGCCGAGGTTATCGTCGTGTCGTTGGGCGTGGACACCTTCAAGGACGACCCGATTTCCCAGTTCAAACTCGACAGCCCGGATTACCTGGCCATCGGCCGGCGCATTGCCGCCCTGGGCAAACCCACGCTGTTTGTCATGGAAGGCGGCTATGCCGTTGAGGCCATTGGCGTGAATGCCGTGAATGTTCTGGAAGGCTTCGAGGGCGCTTAAGCCCCCCCCAAACAACCAAAGGTGATCACTATGAAAACAATTAAACACCTGCTCGCCACCGCCATCTGTGGCGCCACTTTACTCACCAGTGCAGCACAAGCCGAAACAGCTGAGCCACAACGCGAACTGCGCGTGTACAACTGGGCCGACTACATGCTGCCCTCGGTGCCCAAGGACTTTGCCGCCGACACCGGCATCAAGCTGACCTGGGACGTGTTCGACACCAACGAAGGCCTGGAAGCCAAGCTGCTCACCGGCAACTCGGGGTACGACCTGGTCGTGCCAACCAACACCTTCCTCGACAACGAAATCAAAGCCGGGGTGTTCCAGAAGCTGGATAAAGCCCAGCTGCCCAACTGGCAAAATCTCGACCCCGGCCTGCTGCAACTGATGACCGCCAACGACCCCGGCAACCAGTACGCCGTGCCTTATATGTACGGCACCGTGTTGATCGGCTTCAACCCGGACAAGGTCAAAGACGTGCTCGGTGCCGATGCCCCTGTGAACAGCTGGGACCTGCTCTTCAAGGAAGAGAACATCAGCAAGCTCAAGCAGTGCGGCGTGGCCATGCTCGACTCGCCCGGCGACATCCTGCCAATTGCCCTGCACTACCTGGGCCTGGACCCCAACAGCACCAAGCCGGATGACTACAAAAAAGCCACCGAGTTGATGCTGAAAGTTCGCCCCCACGTCACCTACTTCCACTCGGCCAAATACATGACCGATATCGCCAACGGCAACATCTGCGTGGCCATCGGCTACTCCGGCAGCTTCTACCAATTCGCCAACCGCGCTAAAGAAGCGGGCAACGGTGTAGTGGTCGATTGGCGCTTGCCGAAGGAAGGCGCACCACTGTGGTTTGACTCCTTCGCCATTCCGAAAAGTGCACAGAACGTCACTGAAGCCCACGAGTTCCTCAACAACTTGCTCGACCCAAAAGTCGTCGCGCCAATCAGTGATTTCCTCGGTTATCCCAACCCGAACAAGGCAGGCATGCCACTGGTAGGCCCGGAGATTCGCGACAACCCCGGCCTAACCCCAACCGCCGAAGCGCAAAAGACCCTCTACGTGTTGCAACCACTGCCACAAAAGATCGAACGCATCCGCACCCGCGCCTGGAACACCATCAAATCCGGCACCTGATCACCGCGCAACAACACTGTGCGAGGTCGGCTAAGCACCGACCTCGCCACTCTCCAGCTTGCGCCAGAGCAAGCGCACTGACGCCTTGCGTACCAACGCGCAGCGGTACAGGCGAATCTCCAGTGGCACCTGCCACTGTTCATTGCCGCACACCACCAGTTCACCGCGGGCCAGCTCGCCAGTCACCGACAAGCGCGGTACCCAGGCCACGCCCATGCCCTGCAAGGCCATGCTTTTCAGGCTATCGGCCATCGCCGTTTCATACACCGTGGTCGAGCGCAGCCCGCGCTGGCGCAGCAGCAAATTGACTGAACGCCCAAGGAACGCGCCGGCACTGTAGGCCAGCAGCGGTACGCTTTGTGCGCCGCTAAGGTCGAACAGCGGCGCGCCGTCTTCACCCACCGCACAGACCGGCAGCATCTCGGTGCGCCCCAAGTGCAGCGAGGGGAAGATCTCCGGGTCCATTTGCAGCGCAGCGTCCGGGTCGTAAAAGGCCAGGATCAGGTCACAGGCCCCATCACGCAAGGCATGCACCGCTTCGCCGACGTTGGTGGCCACCAAGCGGGTGTTCAGCGGCAGCCCTTCCCGACGCAGGCGGGCGATCCACTGGGGGAAAAACCCCAACGTCAGCGAATGCGCCGCAGCGATTTGCATCACCTCACCTTGCTGGCCTTCGAGGTTATGCAGGTGACGCACCACCTCGCCCAGCTGCTCGACGATGCTGCGCGCCGTAACCAGAAACAGCTGGCCGGACTCGGTCAACTCAACCGGCGTGCAACTGCGGTCCACCAACGTCAGACCCAGCATGTTCTCCAGGCTGCGAATCCGTCGGCTGAACGCCGGCTGCGTGACGAAACGCTTTTGCGCCGCCTGGGAAAAGCTGCGGGTGGCGGCCAGGGCGACAAAGTCTTCCAGCCATTTACTTTCTAGATTCATCGCTCATTCCGCCATCCGGATTTAATCGCGTAAATGCTCGGCGATTCAGGGGATTTTCTCGGTTACCGCCGTGCGACCTCAGGTATCTAGTTTTAGGCTGTTCATGCGCCGACCAGGCCTAAGAGTCACACCTACATTATGCCGATTATGCATGACCCAGCGATTAACAGCATTGGCCAGCATCAAGCCACAGCCCCTAACCTACGGGCCATCGCGGCATATGCCGCACTTCCTGAGATAGTAACCATCATGTCCGCTGCTGCATCAACCCGCCTTGAAAAAGACCTGCTCGGCAATCTCGACGTTCCCGCTGACGCCTATTACGGCATTCAGACCCTGCGCGCCGTGCAGAACTTCCGCCTGTCCGGCGTGACGCTGTCGCATTACCCGAAACTGGTGGTCGCGCTGGCCATGGTCAAGCAGGCTGCCGCCGACGCCAACCGCGAGCTGGGCCACCTGTCCGCAGCCAAGCACACGGCAATCAGCACCGCTTGCGCACGCATCATTCAGGGTGAGTTCCACGATCAGTTCGTGGTCGACATGATTCAGGGCGGAGCCGGCACCTCGACCAACATGAATGCCAACGAGGTGATCGCCAACGTCGCCCTAGAGGCCATGGGTTTCGAGAAGGGTGACTACAAGCAGCTGCACCCGAACAACGATGTGAACATGGCGCAGTCAACCAACGACGCCTACCCGACAGCCATCCGCCTTGGCCTGCTGCTGGGCCACGACAGCCTGCTCAACGCGCTGGACAAGCTGATCCAGTCGCTGTCGAAAAAGCACCTAGAATTCAGCCACGTGCTGAAAATGGGTCGCACCCAATTGCAGGACGCCGTACCAATGACCCTCGGCCAGGAGTTCCGCGCCTACGCCACCACCCTCGGCGAAGACCTGCAACACCTCAAGCTGCTCGCCCCGACCCTGCTCACCGAAGTCAACCTGGGTGGCACCGCGATCGGCACCGGCATCAACGCCGACCCGCAGTACCAGCTGCTGGCAGTTAAGCGCCTGGCGATCATCAGCGGTCAGCCGCTGACCCCGGCCGCCGACCTGATCGAAGCCACCTCGGATATGGGCGCATTCGTGCTGTTCTCCGGCATGCTCAAGCGCACCGCAGTGAAGCTGTCGAAGATCTGTAACGACCTGCGCCTGCTTTCCAGCGGCCCGCGCACCGGCATTAATGAAATCAACCTGCCAGCGCGTCAGCCCGGCAGCTCAATCATGCCCGGCAAGGTCAACCCGGTGATCCCGGAAGCGGTCAACCAGGTGGCCTTCGAAGTGATTGGCAACGACTTGGCGCTGACCATGGCCGCTGAAGGTGGCCAGCTGCAGCTCAACGTCATGGAGCCGCTGATCGCCTACAAGATCTTCGACTCGATCCGCCTGCTGACCCGCGCCATGGATATGCTGCGTGAGCTGTGCATCGACGGCATCACCGCCAACGAAGCACGCTGCCGTGAACTGATGGAAAACTCCATCGGCCTGATCACCGCACTCAACCCCTACATCGGCTACGAAAACGCCACGCGCATCGCCAAGATTGCCCTAGACAGTGGCCGCGGCGTGCTGGAACTGGTGCGTGAAGAAAAACTCCTGGATGACGCCACCCTCGACGACATCCTGCGCCCGGAAAACATGATTGCTCCACGTCTAGTCCCGCTGAAGCCTTGAGCCAGGAGAATAGTCATGCACAGTGAACCAGCGCCCCCCGGCTTTCTCGCTATTCATCCGCCTCGCCGCCTATGGCCTAGCGTGCCGGTGTTCTACAGCCAGAGCCTGCCCGGCACCACGCAACAGCCGCCGCCACGAGCAAAGCCGGTGATCATTGCGCACCAGGTAGCGCTAGCCACCTGACGCACAGAGCAAGACAACGCGCCGTATCCGTAAGGACCGGCGCGTTTTTTTGTTTTAAAAACGGCATTTATGCCGCTGTGGCAGCAAATCCTCATCGGCCCTGACCTCGGCGTATTCACCGGCATTGCTCGCATCCTCGACATCGCCCGCACCACGGTTAACGTGGCGGCGCCCTGATGACCACCACCCTGGTTGGGCGTAGCGAGAACAAACTGGATCAACGCATCTACAACAGCGACAACCTGTCGTAACCCTCGCCGTACTGGCCTAAACCCATCGACAAGCTGAGCGCTCGGTCAGTCGCCGTTCTGCGCACCCGTGTAGGCTAATGTATTGACTGCCGCCTTACTCGGAGCCGCCTGCGATGACGTTTACCATCAAGCCCTCGCGCAATACCCTGCTGGCATTGGCGCTGCTCAGTGTTTTATTGCCTGGCCAAGTGATCTTGGCGCAGAGCGAAGACGCGGCGCTGGCCGAGCCAGTCGTTATGGAGATCGAGCCAGAAGCGGCGGAGCGTGATGAGAAAATTCAGGCGCGCATCGAGAACATTTTTGCCGAACTGGAACCCCTGCGGGGTGTCACCGTGTATGTCGGTGAAGGCGTGGTCATCCTGCGCGGCGAGGTGGCCAATGAGCTGGCGGCGCAACAAGCCCAGCGCCTGGCGAACCGGCTCGCCGGCGTGGTCACGGTGACCGATGAGATGAGCAGGACACTGGCCGTGGCCGATAACGTGCGGCCGGTAATCGAGCGCATCCAAACGCAAAGCCTGAATTTTATAAAAGCCCTGCCGTTGCTTGGCCTGGCGCTGCTGGTGCTAGTCGCCTTCATCTTGCTGGGCAGCTTCCTCGCACGGCAGAACGCACTGTGGCGAAAGCTAGCGCCCAACCCCTTTCTCGCCGATTTGCTGGCGCAAGCGACCCGCGTGGTCATCCTCCTGCTGGGGATTATCCTGGCGCTCAATCTGCTCGGCGCGGCGGCGGTGATCACCACGATCCTCGGCGGTGCAGGCGTGATCGGCCTGGCCATTGGCTTTGCCGTGCGCGACACGGTGGAGAACTACATCTCCAGCGTGATGCTGAGCCTGCGCCAGCCGTTTCGGGCCAAGGATCACGTGATCATCAATGACATCGAGGGCATCGTCGTGCGCCTCACCTCGCGCGCGACCATCTTAATGACCCTCGACGGTAACCACATGCGCATCCCCAATGCGGCGGTGTTCAAAGGCATCATTCTCAATTACTCGACCAACCCGGAGCGACGCTTTGAGTTTGAACTCGGCGTGGATGCCGAAGACGATCCGGTCGCCGGGATGAAAGCCGGACTGGATGCCATTCGCACCCTCGATTTCATCCTGCAAGACCCCGAGCCTGACGCGTTGATCAACACCGTCGGCGATTCGAACATCGTGCTGACCTTTTACGCCTGGATCGACCAACGCCAAACCAACTTTGCCAAAGCCCGCAGCCTAGCCATTCGCGCCGCCATGCGGGCATTGGCAGAGCAGGGCTTCACCTTGCCTGAACCCATTTACCGTTTGCGCTTCGATCCCGAGGTCAACACCGCACTGTTTAGCGCGCTGGATGGCAAAAACGCTGGCGTCACACCGCTGGCTAGCGGCGAGGACAAAAATGACTCTGCTGCGACCCGAGTTAAGCGCGGCGATGCGGTGCTCGATGTCACCCCGGACAAACACCTGGAGCAAAAAGTCGACGCGGAAATTCGCTCTGACCAGGGCAATGACCTGCTGGATAAAGATGTGCCGCATGAGTAGTCCGCCTAAGGCGAGCGCGACTTAACGCCCGCATTGAGCAGCACGCATGGGGTAGAGCTGGCGCGGCTTCGACTGCGCAGGAGGTAGAGCCGCCCCCGCTCCCCGCGGGCCTGCGGCATTCACCACATCCCTGTGGTTCGCGAAGCAGAATGCCCGAGCCGAAAGCTCTCCCACTAAAGCCCACGCTACAGGCTCCAAGCGCGGCGTAGTGCCTCCAACGCCTCGGCAATCTGCGCCTCGGGCACCGCAGCAAAGCCCAGCACCAGCCCGGCTCGGTCATCCACAGCGATGCTGCTGTCGGGCAGCCAGTAACTGCTCAAACCATTCAACTCCACGCCGACGCGTTCAGCAGCGGCGATCAACTCGCGCTCGCGGGCCAGGCTGTCGACTCGCACACACAAGTGCAGTCCGGCCTCCACCTGTGGCAATGGCGCGCAACCCGGCACGTGATCAGGCCAACCGGCTAGCAATGCATCGCGCCGACTACGCGCGGCGGTACGCATACGGCGGATATGCCGCTGAAAGTGCCCAGCGGCGATAAACTCAGCCATCACTGCCTGAGTGCCAATCTCCGAATGGCGCATGTCCACGGCGCGGCGCTGGGCAAAGGCTTCAGCCAGCGCCGGCGGCAGCACCAGATAACCCAAACGCAGCGCCGGAAAAGCGATCTTGCAGAAGGTGCCGACGTAGAGCACCCGACCCTGACGGTCGAGGGCCGCCAGCGGCGCCAGTGGCGTACCGCTGTAACGGTATTCGCCGTCGTAATCGTCCTCGATGATCAGGCCGTCATTGCGCTCGGCCCACTCCAACAGCTCCAAACGCCGCGCCAACGACAGGGTGACGCCGGTTGGATACTGGTGCGACGGCGTCAGGTAAACCAGCCGACAACCTTCGATCTGCGCCAGTGCCGCAGTGTCCAGCCCATCGGCATCCACCGCCACGCCGCACAACTGCGCACCGGCCACCGCCAACGCATGGCCAGCCGCGCGGTAGCCGGGGTTCTCCACCGCCACGCGCTCACCCGGCGTCACCAGTAACTGCGCGCACAGGCTGATGGCTTGCTGGGCGCCACTGGTGACCACGATCTGCGCCGGGTCGCAGTGCAGGCCACGGCTATTGCGCAGGTAAGCGGCGATCAACTCGCGTAACTGCCAGTCGCCAGCCGGGTCGCCATAACCCAGCCGCGCCGGCGACGGTTTACGCCAGAAGCGCGCCGACAAACGTGCCCAGGTCTCGAACGGAAACAGATCAAACGCCGGCACCCCCACGCGAAACGCCCTTGGCGGGCCGCTCAAGGGCGGGCTCAGGTGATGCTGTTGCAAGCGCGCCAGTGCCGCGCTCTGCGTTACCGGCTCAACCGCCAGCGGCGTCGGTCGACTGACCGCACTGAGCTCGGCGACGTAAGTGCCGTCACCAATCCGACCCTCGACATAGCCCTCAGCGTAGAGCTGATCGAAGGCGCGAGTCACGGTGTTGCGGGAAATAGCCAATAACTGCGCCAGGTCGCGGCTGGCCGGTAAGCGCGTGCGGCTTTGCAGGCGACCATCGAGAATCCGCTCGCGCAATGCCTGATACAGCTGACGCGCCAAGCCCTGACGCGGATCGAGGTGGATCCCGGAGAGGTCGACTGGCAAGGGCGGTGCAGACGAGGCAGGCATATAAATTGGCTCTACTAAAGTCACATTAAATGGATCTTACAACAGACCAATAGCCGTTCTAGCATGGTTCATCAACCCAGGAGCCTGACCATGTACACGCCCGCCGCTTTTCGCCAGGACGACCTCGCCGCATTGCACCAGCAAATCCGCGCCAGCCGTTTGCCCACGCTGATCAGCCACGGCAGCCAAGGCTTGCTCGCCAGCCACCTGCCGCTATTGCTGGAACCTGACGAAGGTGAATACGGCACGCTGTACGGCCACTTCGCCCGCGCCAATCCGCAGTGGCGCGACCTCGCCGAAGGCAGCCAGGCGCTGGTGATTTTTCAGGGTGCCGAGGCGTATATCAGCCCGTCGTGGTACGCCGCCAAAGCCGAGCACGGCAAGGTAGTGCCCACCTGGAACTACATCGCCGTACACGCCTATGGCCAAGCCGAGGTGTTTGATGACGCCGAGCGCCTGCTGCAACTGGTCAGCCGCCTCAGTGCGCTGCACGAAACCGAGCGCCCGCAACCCTGGGCGGTGAGTGATGCGCCGCGTGAGTACATCGACAGCATGCTGCGCGCCATCGTCGGCTTTGCCCTGCCGATTCAGCGTATTGAAGGTAAATGGAAGCTCGGGCAGAACCGTAACCAGGCCGATCAGGCCGGCGTGCGCGAGGGCCTGTCCGCCAGCACTGACGCTCGCGACCGTGAATTGGCGGCACAGATGGGTCACGCTCACCCAGCCGAGGAGCGCTTATGAACATTGCAACTCGCCGAGCCCGCGCCGCCGGCGCATCGCGGGTGCATTGGCTAACTCACGAGAGCAACAGCGACGCCATGCAGCTGTATGAGCGCATCGCCGATCGCTCCGGCTTTGTGCAATACCGCAAACTGCTTTGAATAGGAGAGCAGCATGAGTTTGACCCCGCCCCTCAACTGGCATGCCGCCAGCGCCCCCAGCCGCGACACCCTGCAAGGCCGCAGCGTGCGCCTCGAAGCGCTGGACCCGGCACGCCATGGCAACGATCTGTGGCAAGCGCTGCAAGGACCGGACAGTGATCCGCAGCTGTGGGATTACCTGCCCTACGGCCCGTTTGACGCACGCGCCGAGTTCGACGCCTGGCTCGCCCGCAACGCCACCAGCCAGGACCCGCTGTTCTTTGCCGTGGTCGAGCAACGCAGCGGGCAGGTGCAGGGCGTACTCAGCTACCTGAGCATTGTCCCAGAACACGGCAGTATTGAAATCGGCCACATCTGCTACGGCCGCGTCATGCAGCGCAGCGTGCAGGCCACCGAGGTGATCTACCTGTTGGCCAAGCACGCCTTCGACAACGGTTACCGCCGCCTGGAATGGAAGTGCGACAACGACAACGCCCGCTCCAAGCGCGCTGCCGAACGCTTCGGCTTCAGCTACGAAGGGCTGTTCCGCCAACATAGGGTGATCAAGGACCACAACCGCAACACCGCCTGGTACTCGATTATTGACAGCGAGTGGCCTGCAGTGGCCAACAGCTATGAATTGCTCTGCACGGCCGGGTTCCCGCTGGT
>JAWWDH010000058.1:0-12306 GCA_033720015.1 Pseudomonas sp. | reverse complement strand
GAATGCAGAAGCAAGGGGGCCGAGTGCAAGCCACCCAAACGCGCACGCACGCCCTGATTAAGCAAACGGTAATAGCTAGCCGTCGACTCCCAGCTCATGCCACCCAAAATCCCAAGCTGACGCATACCCACCTCCTTCTGCGCAAAGCCTTGAGCCTAATCCGCACGGCCTGCCAACGCACAGGCACAGTGCGCGGTAGAGCGGGCCGTACAGCCTTATTCATTAAACCGAAAAGGCATATAAACCTTTCCAAACATTCTTAGACTCTCTAAGCAGCAACCCTTATCTTCGCAGCCTTGCGTGACCGACCCTGTGGATTTGGCGCGCCCGACACCTCATACGAGATTCGCCGCTAAGGATGTCCATGTTCTGGGATTCGCTGCCTCTGCCCCTGCTGTTTGTCGGCGCCCTGCTGGTGTGGGTGCTGTACGCCTTCGTGCGCGAGAAGTGGAGCCCGGATATCGTCGCGGCCATCGCCGTAGCGGCCTTGCTGGTCACTCAGCTGCTGGAACCCAAGGAAGTGCTCAGCGTGCTGAGCAACTCGGCCCCAGTGACCATTGCCTGCATGTTCGTGCTCTCCGCCGCCCTGGAGCGCACTGGCTGTATCGATGCGCTGGGCAACTGGCTGGGCGACTTGGTCGGTACCAGCCCAATCCGCGTGCTGACTGGCCTGACGATTACCGCCCTGGTGATCTCGGCCTTCCTGAATAACACCCCGGTGGTGGCCATCCTCACCCCGGTGGCGATCTCACTGGCCCGCCGCGCTGGGACGCTGCCCTCCAAGCTGCTGATCCCGCTGTCTTACGCAACCATCCTCGGCGGCACGCTGACCATGATCGGCACATCGACCAATATTCTGGTCGACGGCGTGGCACGTAAGGCCGGCCTGGAGCCGTTCGGCATGTTTGAAATCACCGGTGCCGGGTTGATCCTCGCTACGGCTGGCATGCTCTACCTGCTGACCATCGGCCGGCACTTGCTGCCCGATCGCGAGACCCTGTCCAAGCAGCTGCGCCCGGATTTGGTGCGCACCTTTATGACCGAGCTGTTGGTGCCGCACGACTCGCCGGTAATCGGCAAGACCCTGCACGAAGCCAACCTCAACGGCGGCAGCGGCCTGCAGGTGCTGAAAATCTTCCGTGACGAACAGGAGCTTACCGAGCCCGCCTCCGACACCCAGCTGCGTGCCGGTGATCAACTGGTGCTGCACGGCCAGGTCAAAAATGTGGTTGAGCTGCGTGAAAGCGGCCACCTGATTTTCAACCGCAGTGATGCCTTCGAAACCATCAGCAGCCACGACGTGATCCTCGCCGAAGCCATAGTCGGGCGTAACTCGCGCTACAGCCACCGGCCGATGCGCGACCTCGACCTCACCGCGCGCTATGGCATCGCCGTGCTCGCCGTACACCGCCAGGACGAAAATATTCAGGGCAACCTGGATGACTTCGAATTGCAGTTCGGCGACGTGATGCTGGTAGAGGGTACACCCACGCAGATCAAACGCTTCGCCGACAACGGTGAACTGATCAGCCTCAACGCCGTGCAGGAGCGCGCCTTCCGCCGAGACAAGGCACCGATTGCGATCATCGCCACCCTCGCCGTGATGCTGATGGCCGCCTTCGGCGTGATGCCGATCGAAGGCCTGGCGATCATCGGCGCGGTCACCGTGCTGGCGACCCGCTGTCTTGATGTGGAAGATGCCTACAAGGCCGTGGACTGGAAAATTCTCAGCCTGATCTTCGGCATGCTGGCCATCAGCATCGCCATGGACAAAGTTGGTCTGGTGACGATGCTGGTGGAAAGCGTCATGGGCTGGCTGCCGTGGGCCGGTCCGCTGCTGCTGCTGAGCTTCATCTACCTGTTCACCTCGATCCTCACCGAGATGCTCTCGAACAACGCCGTAGCGGTGCTGGTCACCCCCATCGCCATCGGCGTGGCGCAGCACCTGGGCGTTGACCCGCGGGCGTTCGTGGTGGCGGTGATGTTTGCTGCCAGCGCCAGCTTCGCCACGCCCATCGGCTACCAGACCAACACCTTCGTCTACAACGCCGGCGGCTACCGCTTTACCGACTTTATGAAGGTCGGCATTCCGCTGAACATCATCCTGTGGATCGTCGCCAGCTTTGTCATCCCGTGGTTCTGGCCCCTGGTTCCGGTCTAAGGCTGAGATTCAGCCAGCCAAGGCCTATTTCATTGCGCTAACGCATTGACCGGGCCGCGCTGCTTTGGCCATGCTGCGTGCCTTGCTATCTGCCCTGAAGGAACGCACGCATGAAACTGGAAACCCTGGCCATCCACGCCGGCTATAGCCCCGACCCGACCACCAAAGCGGTGGCAGTGCCGATCTATCAGACCAGCTCTTTTGCCTTCGACGACACCCAGCACGGGGCAGACCTGTTCGACCTCAAGGTCGCGGGCAACATCTATTCACGCATCATGAACCCGACCAACGCGGTGCTTGAAGAGCGCGTGGCGGCGCTGGAAGGCGGCGTCGGCGCGCTTGCCGTGGCCTCCGGCATGGCGGCGATCACTTACGCCATCCAGACCGTGGCCGAAGCCGGCGACAACATCGTCTCGGTGGCCAAGCTCTACGGCGGCACTTATAACCTGCTGGCCCACACCCTGCCGCGCTTCGGCATCCAAACCCGCTTCGCCGCGCACGACGACATCGCCGCCCTGGAAGCGCTGATCGACGACAAGACCAAGGCGGTGTTCTGCGAGTCCATCGGCAACCCAGCCGGCAATATCGTTGACCTCAAGGCCCTGGCCGACGCCGCGCACCGCCATGGCGTGCCGCTGATCGTCGATAACACCGTGGCCACGCCGATGCTCTGCCGGCCATTCGAGCACGGCGCGGATATCGTCGTGCACTCGCTAACCAAGTACATCGGCGGGCACGGCACCAGCATCGGCGGCATCGTCGTCGACTCCGGCAAATTCCCCTGGGCCGAGAATAAAGAGCGCTTTGCCTTGCTCAATACACCGGACCCGTCGTACCACGGCGTGACCTACACCGAGGCCTTCGGCCCGGCGGCCTTTATCGGCCGTTGCCGCGTAGTGCCGCTGCGTAACACCGGCGCGGCGCTGTCGCCGTTCAACGCCTTCCTCATCCTGCAAGGCCTGGAAACCCTGGCGCTGCGCATGGAACGCCACTGCGAGAACGCCCTGAAAGTGGCGCACTACCTGCGCAATCACCCGCAGGTGGCCTGGGTTAAATACGCCGGCCTGCCCGACCACCCTGAACACGCACTGGCGCAGAAATATTGCGCAGGCACACCGGCCTCGATTCTGTCGTTCGGCATTGTCGGTGGCCAGGAAGCCGGGGCACGGTTTATCGATGCACTGAAGCTGGTGGTGCGCCTGGTGAATATCGGCGACGCCAAATCACTGGCCTGCCACCCCGCCTCGACCACCCACCGCCAGTTGAATGACGAAGAGCTGGAGCGCGCCGGCGTACCGCGCGACATGGTGCGCCTGTCCATCGGCATCGAGCACAGCGATGACATTCTCGCCGACCTCAGCCAGGCGCTCCAGGCGGCGCAAATCATCTAAGCCGACACGGCGCACTTGATATCTGCGCCAGCGACTCCAGATTAGGACTATCCCGAACCTGGAGTCGCCCGTGTCCAATCCCCTGCTGATCCCCTGCCCACAATGCAACGGCCTCAATCGCATTCCTGCCGAGCGCCTGAGTGATGCGCCGCGCTGTGGCCGCTGCAAATCCGAGGTACTGCCGAGCACGCCCTTCGCGCTGAATCAGGCCAGCTTCGCAGCGCAGAACAAGGGCGACTTACCCTTGCTGATCGACGTATGGGCCAGCTGGTGCGGGCCATGCCGCAGCTTTGCACCGATTTTTGAGCAAGCCGCCAGCCAGCTGCAAGGCCGCTGCCGCCTGGCCAAACTGGACAGCGAAGCCAACCCGCAACTGTCGAGCCAGATGGGCATCCGCTCGATCCCCAGCCTGATCCTGCTCAAGGGCGGCACGGAGGTCGCCCGCCAGAGTGGCGCACTGCCGTTGCCGCAATTACTCGGCTGGCTGCGTGAGCAGGGCATCTGAGCGAATCGGTCAACCCGGCAACGCCCTCAGGGTCATTACCCGATCACGGAGCAAGCTTTAGGCTGGTGGCACACCCCCCACTGTGGAGCCAGCCATGTCGATGCCCCTTGAATTGGTACGCCAACTCACCGAAGAACAGATCGCCTTCGTCCAGCGCAGCGGCCTCAAGGCCGAAGTGCTTGAGCCTGGCTATGTGCGCCTGTGTATGCCACTGACCGGCAACCAGAACCACATCGGCAGCATGTACGCCGGCGCGCTGTTCACCCTGGCGGAAATACCCGGTGGCGCCTTGTTCCTCACCAGCTTCGACGCCCAGCGCTTCTACCCCATCATCAAGGAAATGAACCTGCGCTTTCGCCACCCGGCAACCGGCGATATTCGCGTCGAGGCACGCCTTAGCGTGGAGGAAATCCAACACCTGCAAAAACAGGCAACAGAGCAAAGCAAAGCCGACTACCTTTTAGAGTTGCAGCTGACCGACGACAGTGGTGAAGTAGTGGCCCTGAGTCGTGGCGTGTACCAATTGCGCACACGCTGACGCCGACCTTGTCCTAGGTCAAAAGTCCAGCTATGACTTGAGGTCACAATAAATGTGCCGACATGCATCGGCAGGAGATCGCCGCTCATGCCCAGTCATATCCTTATTGCCCACGACCTGCGCGACACCGCCGATATGGCACTGTGCCGCGCCGCCCAACTGGCCACACAGTTCGACGCCAAACTGACCGTGCTGCACGTACTCGACCCGAGCAAAAGCAGCAAGGAACACGAGCAGGCCAAGCAAGCGCTTGACCGCAGCCTGACGCAATACGCCCCCGCCGGCACTCAACTGCTGATCCGCACTGGCAGCAAGCCTTCGGACACCGTGCTGCAGCACGTGAACTCACTGGGTTGCGACCTGCTGGTCCTCGGCGGCCATCACCAGCGCCACGACTTTTTCTCCGGCACCAGCCTCGATCGCATCGCGCGCAACTGCCCGGTGCCGCTTCTGCTGGTCGCGCGCAATGATTTCCGCCCGTATGCGCGCGCCCTGGCCGCCATCGACTTCTCGCTCTGCGCCTGCAGCGCGCTCGGCCAGGCCTACCGACTCTTGCCAGAGACGGCCGAGCTGCATGCCCTGCACGTGTTCGAGCCCGACAAAGGCCCGGCCAAGCAGGTCGAAGCACAACTGGCCACGCAGAAAGCCCTGATTAGCCAGCTGCTGGAGGATGAAGCGCTGAACCTGCCGGAAAAAGGTCCAACCCTCAGTCACTCGGTGCAACAGGGTGGCATCCTGCGCTGCCTGCAAACCCACCTGAAAAGTAACAACAGCGAGCTGCTGGTACTCGGCAGCCACGGCCGCAGCGCGCTGTCACAAGCCCTGCTGGGCAGCCTGGCGCAGCATTTCCTGCACAAAGCCCCGTGCGATATCTACGTCGTACGGTAGGGTGGGTTAGCCGCACAACGGCGTAAGCCACCCTTGAAGGAATGCGAATCTTGTCCGCGGATTACACCTTCGGCGATCTCCCCCTAACCACTGACCACAAAAAAAGCTGCCTCGGCAGCTTTTTTAATGTTCAGGCCCGGTTCAATCGGCGCTGTTCAACAGGTCATGCAGCTCGACAAACTGCTGGCTCAGCTTGTGGTTGCGATCCAGGTAAACCAGCGGCCTGCACGCCTGATGCGATTCACGCATCTTCACCGAACTCATCAGGTTGACCGGCAGCACCGGCAAGCCTTCGGCGATCAGCTCATCAAGCAACTGCTGCGGTAGCGTGGCGCGCGGCTGGAACTGGTTAACCACAATACCTTCGACCTCAAGGCCCTCATTGTGGTCTTCCTTGAGTTCTTCGAGTTCCCGCAGCAAGCCATACAGCGCCTGGCGCGAGAAGCTGTCGCAGTCAAAGGGGATAAGCACGCGGTCGGCGGCGATCAGTGCTGAAACGGTGTAGAAATTCAGCGCCGGCGGGGTGTCCAGATAGATTCGCTCGTAATCCTCGCTGAGGTCGTCGAGCAGTTTGCGCAGCTTGTTGATCTTGTGTTTCTGCTCCAGCTTGGGCTGCAGGTCAGCCAACTCGGCGGTAGCGGTAATCACATGCAGGTTGTCGAACGGCGTCTCATAGATATCCACACTGCCTTTCTTGCCGAACGGCGCGGACGACAAGCTGTTCTTGAAGAACTCGGCGATGCCCATGGGGATCTCATCGCCAGTCAAGCCGGTGAGGTAATGGGTTGAGTTGGCCTGGGCATCCAGGTCAATCAACAGCGTGCGATAGCCCTGGGAGGCGCTGACTGCGGCCAGGTTGCAGGCAATGCTGGACTTGCCCACCCCACCCTTCTGATTGAAGATCACGCGCCGCATAAAATACTCTCCCTGAATCCCACATAAACCCCGAAATGGTCCCGGATTCTATGCAAAGTACATGACAAGGGCGAGATTTTCGGCAAACCCTTCATCGCCTACGGCCAGTAAAGCCCACCATGGATTTGCGCATGGCCCGCACGGTCTGGATAATGCCGGCACTTCGCCGCAGCTGCAGCCAAACAATCTGCTGGTTGCGGCAGGCTGTAGCCGACACGGACGCCCATCGCGTGACACATTTCAGGATCGAACAATGGCGTGCCTGGGCCCCTGGCCTGGACAGCACGGCTGACTGGTGCGCCTGGCATCAGGCCCCCTCGCGCCTGGCCGACGGCGGTGAGCAACCCGACGTCAGCGTGCTCCCGGCCATGCAACGGCGGCGCTTGAGCCGCCTGGCGCGGATGGCCTTCCATGTCGCCTGGCCGCTGGCCGAAGCGCATCCGCAGCTACCCATGGTGTTCGCCAGTCGACATGGCGAAACCCCGCGTACCCTGAGCATTCTCACCGACCTGGGGCAAAATGAGCCGCTGTCACCGACCCAGTTCAGCCTCTCGGTGCACAACGCGATCATCGGCCTGTGGTCGATTCAACGCGCTGACCACAGCGAAATGACCGCTATCGCCGGTGCTGGCGACGGCCTGGAGAACGCGGTACTGGAAGCCTGCGGCATGCTCCACGACGGCGCGCCGGCCGTGTTGCTGGTAATCGCCGAGGACGCACCGCCAGCGCTCTACGCGCCCTTTATCGATGACGTGCCGTTTCCTTATGCCGTGGGTCTATTGCTCACTCCCGGCACCGACTGGCACTTGCAACTCGGCCGTGGCGACGCAGCCCGCAGCGAATGGCCACATGCCCTCAACCTGGTACGCGCGCTGTGCAGCGGCCAGACCACCCTGCAGCATCACTGGAAGAGCCGGCAATGGACATGGTCACGCAACAAGGCCTGAGCCGTTACAGCGCGCCCTATATCTGGCGGCTGATTGCCACGGCCCTGAGTTTCAGCCTATTCGGCATCGGCGGCGTACTGCTGCGCGTACTGATCTTCCCGCTGCTCGCCCTTTTACCCGGCGACGCCCTGCTCCGGCGCACCCGCGCCCGTGCCGTGGTGAGCAAAACCTTCTACCTGTTCGTACAGTTTATGTACCGCAGCGGCGTGCTGACCTATGAAGTCGAGGGGATCGAGCGCCTCGGCCGCCCCGGGCAGATGGTGATTGCCAATCACCCCTCGTTGATCGATGTGGTGGTGCTGATCGCCTTTATCCGCAACGCCAACTGCGTGGTCAAACAAAGCCTGTGGGACAATCCGAGCATGCGCGGGCCAATCCGTGCAGCCGGCTACATCAGCAACAGCGGCAGCATGGACATGCTCGACGAAGCGGCCGGGGCCCTGCAGGGCGGCCAAACCCTGGTGATTTTCCCCGAGGGTACGCGCACCACTCCAGGACACAGCCCTGAGTTCCATCGCGGCGCATCCGCTATTGCCTTACGCGGTGCACGCATCGTCACCCCGGTGGTGATCAGCGTCACGCCCACCACCCTGACCAAAGCCGAGCCCTGGTACAGCATTCCGTCGCGGCGTTTCCACTTTCGCCTGCGCGTAGGCGAGGATATTGACCCACAACAGTTCAATGCCATGGGGCCGCCACCCATCGCCTCACGCAAACTCAACGACTTTCTGCATCAACACTTTATTAAGGAGCTCGCCAAAGATGAGCGATTTACAGCTGGAAATTAAAAACCTGATCATCGATGCCCTCGGCCTCGAAGACATGGCTGCCGAAGACATCGCCGCCGACCTGACCCTATTTGGCGAAGGCCTGGGCCTGGATTCGGTCGACGCCCTGGAGCTCGGCCTGGCCATCCAGAAGCGTTTTGGCATCAAGATCGACGCCGAAGCCAAAGATACCCGCAAGCACTTTGCCAACGTAGCCAGCCTGGCGGCATTCGTGTCATCGCAACAGACCGCCTGAGGAAGCCACCGATGCAAACCCGTGAAGAGATTTTCGACACCCTGCGCGACGCGCTGGTCGAGCTGTTCGAGTTGGACGCCGAGCGCATTACCCCGCAAGACAACCTCTATCAGGACCTGGAAATCGACAGCATCGACGCCGTCGACCTGATCGACCACATCAAGCGCCAGACGGGCAAAAAGCTCGCCGCCGAGGAATTCAAAGCGGTGCGCACCGTCGGTGACGTGGTCGAGGCGGTGCTGCAACTGGTCAACGCCCCAGCCAGCGAATAATGAATCGCCTATTTGGCCTGCTCCTGCTGCTGGCCGGACTGCTCTACCCGTTTGCCGTGTACTACGGCATGGAGCACCTCTCACCGCGCCTGTTCGCCGCCGTGCTCGGCGGTCTGTGGCTGGTGCGCGCGCTGAGCCAGTGGGGCAAGCCCGGCAACCGCTGGATGACCGCAGTGGCCCTAGGTTTCTGCCTGCTGCTCGGTCTGGCGGGGGATCCGGCATTGCTGCGCTGGTACCCGGTGCTACTGAACGGCCTGCTGCTGGCGCTGTTCGGCCTCAGCTTGAAGTTCGGCCCGCCGCTGATCGAGCGTCTGGCGCGCCTGACCGAGCCGCAACTGCCCGAGGTCGCGGTGCGTTATACGCGCACCGTCACCCAGGTCTGGGCAGGGTTCTTCTTGGTCAACGGCCTGGTGGTAGTGGCACTTAATTTCTACGCGCCGCTGAGCTGGTGGACACTGTATACCGGGCTGATCGCCTACGGCCTGATGGGCCTGCTGTTTGCCGGTGAGTGGCTGGTGCGCCAGCGTGTAAGGAGACATGAATGAGCCACTGGCTAGCCCTGGATCAACTGCTGCTGCAAGCCCACGCAGGCCGCCCAGCCACTCCGGACATGGACCAGCCGAGCCTGCGCCAGCAGGCCTTACAGCTGGCGGCAGAGCTGCAGCGCCGTAACGCGAAGCGCGTGGCTCTGCACCTCGACGATGCCGGCGAACTGGCGATTGCCCTGCTGGCCGCCTGGCACGCCGGCATCGCCGTGCTGCTGCCCGCTGATGCTCAGCCGCAAACTCGCCAGCGCATGAGTACGCAGTGCGACCTGTGGCTGGACAGCCTTGACGGCCTGCTTAACACCGACAGCGCTGCACTGCCGCCGGCCCCGCTTGATCTCGACCAATGCCGACTGACCCTGTGCACCTCCGGTTCCAGCGGCGAAGCCAAGCTGATCGACAAATCCCTGCGCCAACTGGCCAATGAAGTCACGGCCCTGGAACAACTGTGGGGCGAGCAACTGGGCAACGCGACCATCCTTGGCAGCGTCGCCACCCAACATATCTATGGCTTGCTGTTTCGCGTGCTGTGGCCGCTGTGCGCCGGGCGCACCTTCCTGCGCCGCGCCCAGCCGTTCCCAGAAGACTTGCAGCGCGAAAGCCTGGCCACCGGCAGCGATTTCGCCTGGGTCGCCAGCCCAGCCCTGTTAAAACGCATGGGCGACAACCTTAATTGGCCGGCGCTGCGCGCAGTGCGTCAGGTGTTTTCCTCCGGCGGCGCGCTGCCCGCCGAAACCGCTGCCGAGCTGCACAGCCTGCTCGGCCAATGGCCCACGGAAATCTACGGCAGTTCGGAAACCGGCGGCATTGCCTGGCGTCAGGGCGGCGAGTTATGGACGCCATTCGCCGATGTCACGCTTGGACAAAACGCCGAAGGCGCGCTCAACCTGACCTCGCCCTATCTGCCGGCCGGCCACCGCGAGCAGACCGCCGATGCGGTCGAGCTGCAGGCCGATGGCCGCTTCGCCCTGCGCGGCCGCCTGGACCGGATCGTCAAACTGGAAGAAAAACGTATTTCCCTGCCCATGCTCGAACAGGCGCTGAGCCGCCATGAGTGGCTCAGCGACGCGCGCCTCGGGGTGGTGCAGGAAGGCCGCGCCTACCTCGGTGCGCTGGTGGCCTTAAGCCCAGCTGGCCTGCATGCGCTGCGCAACCAAGGGCGCAAGACCGTCATCGAAACCCTGCGCCGTCACCTGGCTGAGCATTGTGAAGCCATCGCCCTGCCACGCCGCTGGCGCTTGCTGGCCCAGCTGCCCTACAACAACCAGGGCAAACTGGCGCAAGCCACGGTGGAAACGCTGCTGGCCGAACCGCGGCCGACGCAGGTGGAGCCGCTGTCGGCAGTCGAGCACGACGGCGAATGGCTGCTTGAGCTGGATGTACCGCTGGACCTCGCGCATTTCACCGGCCACTTCCCGCAGACCCCGGTGCTACCAGGCGTGGTGCAGGTCGACTGGGCGCAACAACTGGCCCGCCGCCTGATCAATGACCTACCGCCGCGTTTCAGCGGCATGGAAGTGCTGAAGTTTCAGCAGCTGATTCGCCCCGGCGACCGCTTGCAGCTGACCCTGCGTTTCGACGCCGCGCGCGGCAAGTTGTATTTCACCTTCCGCAACGGCGAAGCGGCCTGCTCTTCCGGGCGCATCTTGCTGGGGTCAGCACAATGAAGTGCTTTGGTAGGTTGGCGTTGAGCGCAGCGATACCCAACAACGGCTCGATGGGTATCGCTGTGCTCCACCCATCCTACGGGGTTGTGCGCCATGCATAAGCCCTGTGCGGTGATCCCGGTGTACAACCACGAACACGCCCTGCCGCTGGTGGTCGGTGCCCTGCGTGATGCCGGCCTGCCCTGCGTACTGGTGGATGACGCCTCAAGCCCGGCCTGCGCGACAGTGATCAATCAGCTGGCGAGACAACCCGACACCTATCTGCTGCGCCTGCCTGTCAATCAGGGCAAAGGCGGCGCGGTGATGGCCGGCCTACGTGAGGCGGCACACTTGGGGTTTAGCCATGCCTTACAGGTGGATGCCGACGGCCAGCATGACCTGAATGATCTCGACGCTTTTCTCGCCGCCTCCCGAGCCGCACCCGCGGCGCTGATCTGCGGCTACCCGCAATACGACGAGAGTGTGCCGAAAGGCCGCCTCTATGCACGCTACCTGACCCATGTGTGGGTGTGGATTAACACCCTGTCGCTGAGTATCCGCGACTCCATGTGCGGTTTTCGCGTCTACCCGCTGCCGGCCACCCTGGCGCTGATCGACTCGGTGAACATCGGCAAGCGCATGGACTTCGACACCGAGGTGCTGGTACGCCTGGCCTGGCGCAATCAGCCCATGCACTGGTTGCCGACCAAGGTGCATTACCCGCTGGACGGCCTTTCGCACTTCCGCCTGTGGCACGACAACGCCTTGATCTCGAAAATGCACAGCAAACTGTTTTTCGGCATGCTGCTGCGCGCCCCGCTTATTCTCTGGCGCAGGTGCCGCCCATGAGTGGCCAGCAGCACTGGGCCGGGCAACGCGAGCGCGGCAGTTTTATCCTGATGAAATTCACCGCCTGGCTGGCGCGCCTGCTCGGTCGCCGGCTGATCAGCCCGCTGCTGTACCTGATCGTGTTGTATTTCTACCTGTTCGGCGGCAAGGCGCGGCGCAGCATCCAGCAGTACCAGCGCAACCTGGCCATATGGAGCGGTCGCGCCGAGTTGCACCCCAGTCGCCGCTCAGTATTTCGTCATTTCATGAGTTTCGCCGACACCCTGCTCGACAAGCTCGATGTGTGGAACGGCAAGCTCGGCCTGGAACACGTCACCTTGATTGACCCGAGCAATACCTGCGCCCAGCTGCACCAGCAAGGCCGTGGGCAGATGCTGGTGGCCGCGCACCTGGGCAACCTGGAGGTCTGCCGCGCCCTGGCCGAACTCGGCGAGCAGGTGACCATGAATGTATTGGTGCACACCAAACATGCCGAGCAGTTCAACCGTTTGCTCGGCGAGGCCGGCTCCACCCACCTGCGGCTGATCCAGGTCAGCGAACTGGACGCGGCGATCATGCTGCAATTGTCCGAGCGCCTGGAGCGTGGCGAGTGGCTGGCGATTGCCGGCGACCGAGTGCCGCTCAAG
>JAWWDH010000057.1:0-12377 GCA_033720015.1 Pseudomonas sp. | reverse complement strand
CACCTTACTCAATATGCTCGGCGGCCTGGATACGCCGAGCACTGGTAGTGTCTGGCTGGCAGGCGAAGAGTTGTCGGCACTGAATGAAAAACAGCGTGGCCTGCTGCGTAACCGTGCCCTCGGCTTCGTTTACCAATTCCACCACCTGTTGCCGGAGTTCACCGCGCTGGAAAACGTCTGCATGCCTCTGCTGATTGGTCGTACGTCGATCAGCGAAGCTCGTCAGCGCGCCACTGCGCTGCTGGAGCGGGTGGGGCTCGGCCATCGTTTGGCGCACAAGCCGTCGGAGTTGTCCGGTGGTGAGCGTCAGCGGGTGGCGATTGCCCGCGCGCTGGTCAACCAGCCTGGGCTGGTGCTGCTTGATGAGCCCACCGGCAACCTCGATCACCACACCGCGCAAGGTATTCAGGACCTGATGAAGGAGCTGAGCACGTCCTCGCAAACCGCCTTCTTGGTGGTGACTCACGACTTGGCGCTGGCCCAGCAGATGGATCGCATCCTGCGCCTGGAAGACGGCAAGCTGGTGGCCGCCTGATGTTTCGTCCGCTGAGTATCTTTATCGGTATCCGCTATACCGGGGCCAAGCGGCGCAATCATTTTATTTCCTTTATCTCGATGACCTCGATGATCGGCCTGGCCCTCGGCGTGCTGGCGATGATTGTGGTGCTGTCGGTGATGAATGGTTTTCAGAAGGAAATGAGCACACGCATCCTCGGCATGGTGCCGCACGCCAGTATTGCCGGGGTTAAGCCGCTGGATGATTGGCAGGCTGTGGCCGCCGTTGCCCGGCAGAATCCGCAGGTGCAGGCGGCGGTGCCGTTTGCCGAATTGGAGGGTATGCTCTCGGCCCGCGGGGTGATGCAGCCGGTGCAGTTGCACGGTATTGATCCGGCGCTGGAGCCACAGGTATCGATCATCGACCAGCACATGCAGCAAGGCCGCCTGAGCGACCTGCGTGAAGGCGAGTTTGGCGTGGTGCTCGGTGAGATCACTGCACGGCGTTTCCAGCTGGGTGTTGGCGACAAGCTGGCGTTGATTGTGCCGGAACTGAGTAGCGTGCCGGGCGGCATCAGCCCACGCATGCAGCGCCTCAATGTGGTGGGTATTTTCAAGGTTGGCGCTGAGTTGGACAGCTCGCTGGCGCTGATACATGTTGCTGATGCCGCGCACATCCAGCGCATGCAGCCGGGCCAGGTGCAAAGCGTACGCCTAAAACTGCAGGACCTTTATCAAGCGCCGCAGGTGGCTGCGCAGATTGTCAGCGGGCTGGGTGCCGGGTACATCGCCAGCGACTGGACCCTAACCCAGGGCAGCCTGTTCAGCGCGATGAAAATGGAAAAAACCATGATCGGTCTGCTGCTGCTGCTGATCGTCGCGGTGGCCGCTTTTAATATCATCGCCACACTGATTATGGTGGTGGCGGACACGGGTGCAGACAGCGCCATCCTGCGTACCCTGGGTGCAACGCCGGGGCAAATCATGGGCATCTTTATGGTCCAGGGCACGGTGATTGGCGTGATTGGTACGGTGATCGGCGCGGTGCTGGGTGTGCTAGCGGCGCTGAATGTCAGCCAGCTGGTGGCCTGGATCGAGCGCTTGAGCGGGCAGCAGGTGATGAGCTCGGATGTCTACTTCATCAGCAACCTGCCATCTGAACTGCTGCTGTCGGATGTTCTGCTGATTTGCGGGGCGGCGTTTACCCTGAGCTTTCTGGCCACCGTCTATCCGTCCTGGCGGGCTGCGCAGATTCAGCCGGCCGATGCATTGCGTTACGAATAAGCTACGCTGGCAGAAACAAAAAAGCCGTTACTGAGTGAGTAACGGCTTTTTTGTTTCAGTGTTGCGCGTTGTGCTGCCGACGTTTTTCCTGACGTTTGCGCCAGTTATGTTGCACCCACCAGCGCCAGTAAGCGTTGGTGCCGAAATAGCCGATCAGGCCGAGTATCAGGCCAATTGCCAGGGAGCCGAGATAAAGTGGCTGCCAGTGGGTTTGCAGGACATGGCCGACCCAGCCAATGGTGATGTGATCAGGCATTTGCAGGGTTGGCGTATTCATCAGCCAGGCGCCGAATTTATAGCTGCAGTAGAACACCGGCGGCATGGTGATCGGGTTGGTCAGCCAGACTAGGCCAATCGAAATCGGCAGGTTGCCCCGGGCAGGAATAGCCACGGCCGCAGCGGCCAGCATTTGCATGGGCATGGGGATCATCGCCCAGAACAGGCCGATGGCCATGGCGCGTGAAACAGAATGGCGGTTCAGGTGCCAGAGGTTCGGGTCATGAATGAGGCTGCCCAGAAAGCGCAGGGATTTATTGTCCCTGATGCGGTCTGGGTGGGGCATGTAGCGCTTGAATAAACGACGCGGCATGAAGGCTCTCTGGCAGGTAAAAGCGCCGACATTATGCACCCATTGATCAGCGCCTGCTTTCACACTTTGTGACAGCAAATATGCAAAAAGCTGATCAACAGGTTAATTGCTCTACCCGACTCATGGAGCGAGTCTATGCGCCTAGGGATATTAGCGTTGGTGGCCGGGCTGCTGACGCTGCGCTTTCTTCCAGCCTTGCCGCCGTTCTGGCTGCTGGCGCTGTTGCCGGTTGCGGGGTTGATGCTGCTGCCGTATCGCAGTTATCCCATCGCCTTATTTCTATTCGGTTTTACCTGGTCCTGCGTGAGTGCACAGTGGGCGCTGGATCAGCGTCTGGCGCATGCATTGGACGCGCGCACCCTGTGGCTGCAGGGGCAAGTGGTCGGCCTGCCGGAGGTCAGTGAGGGGGTGGTGCGCTTTCAGTTGCAGCAGGCGGTTTCACGTCGCGCGGCATTGCCCGACCGGTTGCGCCTGTCTTGGTACGGCGGACCTGCGTTGCATGCGGGGGAAACCTGGCGATTAGCTGTTCGCCTTAAACGCCCGCATGGCTTGGTCAATCCACAGGCATTTGATTATGAAGCCTGGCTGCTGGCGCAGCGCGTCGGGGCCACCGGCACGGTGAAGACCGGTGCGCTGATTTATCCCGCCAGCGGCGCTGGTGCCTGGCGTGACCGCTTGCGTCAGCACCTGTTGGCAACCCCTGCGCATGGCCGCGCGGGTGCGTTGGCTGCCTTGGTGCTGGGGGATGGTTCGGGGCTGTCGACGGCAGACTGGCGGGTGCTGCAGGACACCGGCACTGTGCACCTGATGGTGATCTCGGGCCAGCATATCGGTCTTTTAGCAACGCTTTTGTATGGGCTGGTTGCGGGGTTGGCGCGCTTGGGATGGTGGCCGCGGCGCTGGCCCTGGCTGCCCTGCGCCAGTGTGTTGGCTTTTACCGGTGCATTGGCTTACGGCCTGCTGGCAGGTTTTGAGGTGCCGGTGCAGCGTGCCAGCGTGATGGTCGTCCTGGTGTTGTTATGGCGTTGGCGGTTCCGCCATCTGGGTGTTGGGCTGCCTGTATTGCTGGCGTTGCTTGCGGTGTTGCTAGTGGAGCCGCTGGCCAGTTTGCAGCCAGGGTTCTGGTTGTCTTTTGGCGCAGTGTTGTTGTTAGTTCTGATCTTTAGCGGCCGCTTAGGTGCTTGGCCTTGGTGGAGCACCCTGCTGCGTGCGCAGTGGGGCATGGCCATTGGTTTGCTGCCGTTATTGCTGGTGCTGGGTTTACCGGTGAGTGCCAGCGGGCCGTTAGCCAATTTGATCGCCGTGCCTGTAGTCGGTCTGCTGGTCGTGCCGCTGGCGCTACTCGGCACGCTCTTGCTGCCTTTGCCGGGGCTGGGTGCTGCGCTGCTCGGGGTAGCGGGCTGGGTGCTGGACCTGCTATTCGCATTGCTTGCGCAGCTTGCCCTGTGGTTGCCGGCTTGGTTGCCCAGTGCGTTGCCATTCTGGGCTTGGCTGCTGGTGGCGCTGGGTGCGCTGGTGTTGCTATTACCTGCCGCGTTGCCGATGCGCAGTCTGGGCGCTGTATTGCTGCTGCCCTTGTTGTTCAGCCCGCAGCAGCGCCCTGAATATGCCCGGGCCGAGGTGTGGATGCTGGATGTCGGTCAGGGCCTTGCGGTGCTGGTGCGTACCCAGAGGCACGACCTGCTGTATGACGCCGGCCCACGCTTTGGCGAGTTCGACACGGGGGAGCGGGTGGTGCTGCCGTCTTTGCGCGCGCTGGATGTGCGCGGGCTTGACCTACTGTTGCTCAGCCATGCCGATAATGATCATGCCGGCGGTGCCGTGGCGATTGCGCGTGGCCTGCGGGTTAGTCGCGTGCTCAGTGGTGAGCCTGAAAAATTGTCGCGCTCGTTGCGAGCTGGTGCTTGTGGGCGTGAGCATTGGCAATGGGATGGCGTGCACTTTAGTACCTGGCAATGGGCCAGTGCGGCCAATGGCAATCAGGCGTCCTGTGTGTTGCGCATCGAGGCTAACGGCGAGCGTCTGTGGCTAACCGGCGATATTGATAGCCAGGCCGAGCGCGCCTTACTGCACAGCGGTCTGGACATGCCTGCGCAGTGGTTGTTGGCCCCCCACCATGGCAGTCGCAGTTCGTCTTCTGCTGCACTGCTGGCACAGGTAGCGCCGACGGCTGTGCTGATCTCCCGTGGTGCACACAACGCGTTTGGCCACCCGCATGCTGACGTGCTGGCTCGCTACCGTGCGCAGGATACGCAGGTGTATGACAGTGTTTTACACGGCGCGGTACGGATTCGCCTGGGTGCATTCGAGCCTGCACGGGGTTTGCGTGAGCACGCACGTTTTTGGCGGTAAAAATGAGAACGGCGACGGTCGGCGAGGCCGCGACCCTATGCTAGAGTGGCGCCACTTTTGAGAAGGGGATCTGCCACCGTGTGGGAACTGGTAAAAGCTGGCGGCTGGATGATGCTGCCGATCATTCTGTGTTCTATCGCTGCGGCCGGCATTGTTGCCGAGCGCCTGTGGACGCTGCGGCCTAGCCGCATCACCCCACCCAACCTGCTCGGCCAGGTGTGGAAGTGGATCAAAGAGAAAAAACTCAACAATCAGAAACTCAAGGATCTGCGCGCCAACTCACCGTTGGGGCAGATTCTCGCGGCGGGTTTGGCTAACTCCAAGCATGGTCGCGAGATCATGAAAGAGTGCATTCAAGAGGCGGCCGCGCGGGTGATTCATGACCTGGAACGTTACCTCAATGCCCTGGGTACCATCGCCGGCATCGCGCCGCTGCTGGGTTTGCTCGGCACTGTGCTGGGTATGATCGAAATCTTCAGCTCCTTTATGGGCTCGGGTATGGCCAATGCGGCGTTGCTCGCGGGCGGTATTTCCAAGGCGCTGATCACCACGGCTGCAGGCCTGATGGTGGCCATTCCGGCACTGTTCTTCCATCGTTACCTGCAGCGCCGCGTCGATGAGTTGGTGGTCGGCATGGAGCAGGAAGCGATTCGTCTGGTGGAAGTCGTGCAAGGTGACCGTGATGTCGATCTGGGCGAGGACAAGGCGTGAAATTCCGGCGTAAACCGCGGGAAAACGTCGAGATCAACCTGGCCTCGTTGATCGACGTGGTATTTATCCTGCTGCTGTTCTTTGTGGTCACCACTACCTTCACTCGGGAAACCCAGCTCAAGGTCGATCTGCCAGAAGCAGCCAGCGGTACGCCGCCGGAACAGACCGAATTGAAGCAGCTGGAAATCCTGATTGCCGCCGATGGTAGCTATTCGCTGAACGCCAAGCAGCTGCTGAAAAGCGACCTGCCAAGCCTGATGGCTGCATTGCAGAAAGAGTCCGATGGTGACAACAGCCTGCCGCTGATCATCAGTGCCGATGCCAAGGCGCAGCATCAGGCGGTCATCACCGCCATGGATGCCGCCGGCAAGCTTGGTTTTGCCCACCTGCGCATGACCACCGTCGAGGCGCAAGCCGCGCCTTGAGGGCTGCCTGCCAATGAGCCTGTCTGATCGCCTCACGGCTGCCTGGTATGCCGGTCATCCGGCGCTAGGCCTGCTGCGCCCGCTGGAATGGTTGTATCGCGGCGTGGTGCAGCGCAAGCGTGCGCGTTTTCTCGCCGGTGAGGGGGCGATCTACCGCGCACCTGTACCGGTTGTGGTCGTCGGCAATATCACCGTGGGTGGCACCGGCAAGACCCCGATGATTCTCTGGTTGATCGAGCATTGCCGCCGCCAAGGCCTGCGCGTAGGCGTGGTCAGTCGCGGTTACGGCGCGCAGCCACCGCAATTGCCCTGGCGGGTGCAGGCCGATCAGGACGCCAGTGTGGCGGGCGATGAACCCTTGCTGATTGTGCAGCGCAGTGGCGTGCCGCTGATGATCGACCCTGATCGCGGTCGCGCCGTGGCCGCCTTGCTGGCTGCGGAACCGCTGGACTTGATCCTCAGCGACGATGGCCTGCAGCACTATCGTCTGGCCCGTGATCTTGAGCTGGTGTTGATTGATGCGGTGCGCGGCCTGGGCAATCGCCATTGCCTGCCTGCAGGCCCGCTGCGTGAGCCGGTCGAGCGCTTGCAGAGCGTGGATGCGCTGCTCTATAACGGCGCGGCCAGTGACCCGCCAGCCGGCTACGGCTTTACCTTGCGACCGCGCAGTTTGGTCAACCTGCGCAGTGGCGAACAGCGCCCGTTAAATCATTTCTCACCCGGCCAGGCCTTGCATGCAGTGGCCGGTATCGGCAACCCGCAGCGTTTCTTCAATACCCTCGAAGGGCTACACTGGCGGCCTGTCGCGCATGCCTTTGCCGACCATGCACCGTACAGTGCCGAGTTGCTGAATTTCAGCCCGGTATTGCCACTGGTGATGACGGAAAAGGATGCGGTTAAGTGCCGTGCCTTTGCGGCTGACGATTGGTGGTACCTGGCGGTGGATGCCGAGCCCTCGGCTGCGTTTGTCGCCTGGTTTGATCAGCAATTGCAGCGCCTTGTACCGCGCACCTGACTGCCCTGATCATTCGGCGAGCGATCTCGCCCCCGCAGCTGCTCTACATCAAGGATCTCCCATGGACCCGAAACTACTCGATATTCTCGCCTGCCCACTGTGCAAGGGCCCGTTGAAGCTGGTGGCTGACAAGAGCGAGCTGATCTGCAAGGCCGATGCGCTGGCTTTTCCGGTTCGTGATGGCATCCCAGTGATGCTGGAAAGCGAAGCCCGCACCCTCAACGTCGACGAGCGTCTGGACAAGTAAATGAGCACTGCCTTTACCGTTGTGATTCCGGCGCGTTTCGCATCCAGTCGCCTACCGGGCAAGCCGCTGCAGGATATTGCCGGCAAGCCGATGATTCAGCATGTCTGGGAACAGGCCTGCCGCAGCAGTGCTCAGCAAGTGGTGGTGGCCACTGATGACGCACGGATTGTTGAGGTGTGTCGTGGTTTTGGTGCGCAGGTGCTGCTGACCCGCGTCGACCACAATTCCGGCACCGACCGCCTGGCTGAAGTAGCGACGGCCCTAGGCCTGGCAGCGGATGCCATCGTGGTTAATGTGCAGGGCGACGAGCCGCTGATTCCACCGGCCATTATTGATCAGGTAGCCGCCAACCTCGCGGCTAACCCACAAGCGGCGATTGCCACCCTGGCCGAGCCGATTGACGATGTGCAGGCGTTATTCAATCCCAATGTGGTCAAGGTGGTCAGCGACAAGGCGGGCTTGGCCTTGACCTTCAGTCGTGCGCCGCTGGCTTGGGCGCGCGATGCGTTCGCCAAGAATCGCGACCAGCTGCCAGCAGGCGTGCCGTATCGCCGGCATATTGGTATCTACGCCTACCGCGCGCAGTTTCTGCATGACTTCGTCAACTGGGGCCCGTGCTGGCTTGAAGACACCGAGTGCCTGGAGCAGTTGCGCGCACTCTGGCATGGCGTGCGCATTCATGTTGCCGATGCCCTTGAGGCACCGCCAGCAGGCGTTGATACCGCAGAAGATCTGCAGCGGGTTCGCCGCCTATTGGAGGCCTGATGCGCGTTCTGTTCGTCTGTCTGGGGAATATCTGCCGCTCGCCCACGGCTGAAGGCGTGTTGCGCCACAAATTGCGTGCGGCAGGGCTGGAAGGGCGTATCGAGGTTGATTCCGCCGGCACCAGTGACTGGCATGTGGGTAAGGCAGCGGATATGCGCACGCGTCAGGCCGCGCAACAGCGCGGCTATGACTTGTCGGCGCTACGCGGGCGGCAGGCTACCGCTGAGGATTTTCACGCGTTTGACCTGATTCTGGCGATGGACAACAGCAACCTGCGCAACCTGCAGCAATTGCGTCCGGGCAATGCGCCGGCCGAGCTGGATTTGTTTCTTCGGCGTTATCAGCTTGAACTGGATGAGGTGCCTGATCCTTATTACGGCGGCGAAGCCGGGTTTACCCAGGTGCTGGATTTGATCGAGCAGGCCTGTGATGCCCTGGTGCTTGAGCTCAAGGGGCGCTTATGAGCCTGCAGGTGCGTACTCAGGTGTCGCTTAAACCGTATAACAGTTTTGCCGTCGAGGCCTGCGCCAGCCATTTTGCCGAGGCTGAAAATGATCAGCAGGTGCGTGATGCGCTGAGCTATGCGCAAGCGCAGCAGTTGCCGCTGCTGTTGCTGGGCGGCGGCAGCAACCTGCTACTCACGGCGGATGTCGAGGCACTGGTGCTGCGCATGGCCAGTCGTGGCATTCGTGTGCTTGAGGATGACGGCGAACACGTATTGATTGAAGCGGAGGCAGGCGAGCCCTGGCATCCGTTTGTGCAGTGGACGCTGACCCAGGGCTTTGCCGGACTGGAAAACCTCAGCCTGATTCCTGGCACCGTGGGTGCGGCTCCCGTGCAGAACATTGGCGCTTACGGCGTCGAGCTGAAAGATTTGTTTGTCGGCTTGACGGCGCTCGATCGCTACAGCGGCGAGCTGCGCGAGTTTTCTCTGCAGGCGTGCGGCTTTGCCTATCGCGATAGCCTGTTCAAGCGTGAAAGCGGGCGCTGGGTGATTTTGCGTGTGCGCTTTGCCTTGAGTCGCTCGGCGGCGCTGCACTTGGGCTACGGGCCGGTGAGTCAGCGCCTGGTGGATCAGGGGGTTGCCGCGCCGAATGCACAGGATGTGAGTCGTGCAATTTGTGCCATTCGTAGTGAAAAACTGCCGGACCCGGCTGAGCTGGGCAATGCCGGAAGTTTCTTCAAGAACCCTCTGGTTTCTGCCGAGTTGGCGCAGCGCTTGCGCGCTGAGCATGCCGATTTGGTGGCTTATCCGCAGGCTGACGGGCAGGTCAAGTTAGCCGCTGGCTGGTTGATCGAACGTGCGGGCTGGAAGGGCTTTCGCGAGGGTGATGCCGGCGTGCATCGCTTGCAGGCGTTGGTGCTGGTCAACTACGGCGCCGCCACGGGTACGCAGTTGCTAAACCTGGCGCAGCGTATTCAGGCAGATATTGCCCAGCGTTTTGCGGTTGAGCTGGAGATCGAACCAAACGTGCTGTAACGCATGGTTGAGAGGTATAAGGCCTGATGATTTGATCATGTGACAACGCAAAAGGGGATGCCGAAGCACCCCCTTTTTTATTGCCTAAGCGGATTAGATCTGCGGTTTGGCCGCTTCTTTATCCTGCTCATCAGCGTCTACTTCAGTTGTCAGCGAGCTTTTCGGCTCTTGGTTAACTTCGGTTTCTGCCGGCGTTTCGCTCGGCGCTTCAACTGCAGCTTCAACGGCAGGCTCGGCTACGACTTCAGCAGCAGGTTCTGCCGGAGCAGTGACTGGGGTTTCGGCCGCTTCACGCGCCAGGCGCTCGGCTTCACGCTTACGACGACGCACTTCGCGCGGATCGTTAGGCGCACGACCGCCACTGCTGACGACTACCGCGGGTTCGGCTTTAGAGGCCACAACCTCGGCAACCGGCTCTGGTGTAGCGACTGCAGCAGGTGCTTCAACCACTTCAACAGGCGCCTCAACCTCAGCAGGTATCGGCGTCGGTGCCGCTGCGCTTTCCTCGGCGGCTGGTGTCGGTACTTCGCTGGCTTCGGCAATCGGGCTGCTTGGTGTTTCTACAACCGCTGTTTCAACAACCGCTTGCGGCGCTTCATCGCTAACCACTTCGCGTGGCTGTTCTGGCTCGGCAACAACCTGTGCGGCATCGGCTGCTACTGGAGCTGCCTCGTCCGCGTCAGTAACAACGGCGGCGGTGACGGCTGCAACCACGGCTTTGTCGGCATCGGTTGCAGCTTCGGTGGTTTCTTCACTGCCTTCGATCGGGTTGCCGTTGGCATCGCTCTGGCGTTCGCGACGATTGCTGCGACGACGCTGACCACGGGAGCGGCGACGTGGGCGATCACCGCCTTCGCTAGCGTCCTGCTCATCATCCTGCAGCGCTTCTTCAGCATTCAGCGCTTCTTCATCGGCCACAGCAGCAGCGGGAGCCTGTTCGGCGCGCGGCTTGCGTTCTTCACGTGGTGGGCGCGGCTGGCGCGGTTCACGTTGTGGGCGCTCAGCCTGGACTTCTTCGCTCGCGGCAGCACTGTCGCCTTGTACGGCATCCAGTGGTTCGCGCAGTTCGCGCGTCTGACGCTCTTCACGCGGCTTGCGCTCACGTGTTTGACGCTCCTCGCGCGGTGGGCGCGACTGACGGACTTCCTGCGGCTCGCGGACTTCTACGGCCTCACGTGGGCTGCGCTCCTCGCGAGGTGCACGCTCTTCGCGCGGGGCGCGTTCTTCACGGGCAGCACGTGGCTGACGTTCTTCGCGTGGCGCGCGCTCCTCACGTGGGCCGCGCTCTTCGCGTGGTTTGCGATCTTCGTTGTTACGACCGCTGCGGTTGCGGTTCTGCTGGCGACCATTGCGACGCTCATCGCTACGCTGTGGGCGTTCGCTGGTTTTCTTCTCGACTACAGCCGGCTTTTCTTCTTCCTTGCCGGCGAACAGGCTGACCAGCGATTTGACCAGGCCCTTGAACAGGCTCGGCTCAGCGGCGGCAACAGGCTGGGCGGCAACAGCTTCAACCACCGGGGTTGGCGCGGTGCGCTGTGGTGCGGTCTTGATGGCGGCTTCCTGGCGAACCAGGGTGCGAGTGGCAGCGGCCTGCTTCTCTTCTTCCACTTCAATGGTCGCCATTTCATAGCTGGATTGAGTGGATTGAGCTTCTGGGCTGTCGTCGCGGATGCGGGTGACTTCGAAGTGCGGGGTTTCCAGGTGATCGTTCGGGATGATCACGATACGTGCACGGGTACGCAGTTCGGTCTTGGTGATCGAGTTGCGTTTCTCGTTGAGCAGGAAGGCTGCAACGGTAATCGGCACTTGTGCACGAACTTCGGCGGTGCGGTCTTTCAGGGCTTCTTCTTCGATCAGGCGCAGAATCGCCAGCGACAACGATTCGACGTCGCGGATGATGCCTTGGCCGTTGCAGCGTGGGCAGACGATGCCGCTGCTTTCGCCGAGCGATGGACGCAGGCGCTGACGCGACATTTCCAGCAGGCCGAAGCGCGAGATGCGCCCGACTTGTACGCGGGCGCGGTCGGCTTCGAGGCTTTCGCGAACTTTCTCTTCCACGGCGCGTTGGTTCTTCGCCGGGGTCATGTCGATAAAGTCGATAACGATCAGGCCGCCGATGTCACGCAGACGCAGTTGGCGGGCGATTTCTTCGGCCGCTTCCAGGTTGGTCTGCAGGGCGGTTTCTTCAATGTCGCTGCCTTTGGTCGCACGCGCCGAGTTGATGTCGATGGACACCAGGGCTTCGGTCGGGTCGATGACGAGGGAGCCGCCGGACGGCAGCTTCACTTCGCGCTGGAAGGCTGTTTCGATCTGGCTTTCGATCTGGAAGCGATTGAACAGCGGCACGCTGTCTTCGTACAGCTTGATCTTGCTGGCGTACTGCGGCATCACCTGATTAATGAAGCTCAGGGCTTCCTGCTGCGCTTCGATGCTGTCGATCAGCACTTCGCCGATGTCCTGGCGCAGGTAGTCGCGGATCGCGCGGATGATCACATTGCTTTCCTGATAAATCAGGAAAGGCGCGGCGCGATCCAGTGAGGCTTCTTTGATGGCGGTCCAGAGTTGCAGCAGGTAGTCGAGGTCCCACTGCATTTCTTCACTGCTACGGCCCAGGCCGGCAGTGCGCACGATCAGGCCCATGTCGCTTGGCGCAACCAAGCCGTTGAGCGCTTCACGCAGTTCGTTGCGCTCTTCGCCTTCAATGCGGCGCGAGATACCACCGGCGCGCGGGTTATTTGGCATCAGTACCAAGTAACGGCCGGCGAGGCTGATAAAGGTGGTCAGGGCAGCGCCCTTGTTGCCACGCTCTTCTTTCTCGACCTGAACGATGACTTCCTGGCCTTCCTTGAGCACGTCCTTGATGTTGACGCGGCCTTCTGGGGCCTTGCTGAAGTATTCGCGGGAGATTTCTTTGAGCGGGAGAAAACCGTGGCGCTCGGAACCGAAATCGACGAAAGCGGCTTCAAGGCTAGGTTCTACGCGGGTGATTTTACCTTTGTAGATGTTGGATTTTT
>JAWWDH010000056.1:0-12424 GCA_033720015.1 Pseudomonas sp. | reverse complement strand
TGGTCAACCTGGTGTTCGACGATGTGCATATCGATATGCGCCAGCCGCCCGAGCACTTCATCAAGCTCACATGACCGTGGGATGAGGAATAACGCATGAAATACCGTCTGGGCCAGTCCCATGTAGAAACCCATAGCGAAAGCTGGGTTGCGCCCAATGCCACCCTGGTCGGCAAGGTCAAGCTGGACGCGGGGGCGAGCGTCTGGTTTAACGCCGTGTTGCGCGGTGACAACGAGTTGATTCATATCGGCGAGAACAGCAACGTCCAGGACGGCACGGTGATGCACACCGACATGGGCTTTCCGCTGAGCATCGGCAAGGGCGTAACCATTGGTCACAATGCCATGCTGCACGGTTGCAGCGTGGGCGATTACAGCCTGATAGGCATCAATGCCGTGGTGCTCAACGGCGCTAAAATCGGCAAGCATTGCATCATCGGTGCCAATAGTCTGATTGGTGAAGGCAAGGAAATTCCGGATGGCTCGCTGGTCATGGGCTCGCCGGGCAAGGTGGTGCGTGAGCTGACCGAGGCGCAGAAAAAGATGCTCGAAGCCGGCGCGGCGCACTATGTACACAACGCCCAGCGCTATGCGCGCGACCTGTCAGTGCAGGACGACTGATGCAGCAGGAGCGCCCGGTTGCGTCGCCTTGTGTAGATGTATGTGCGCTGGATGATCAGGACATCTGTATCGGCTGCCAGCGCTCGGTAGCCGAAATCACCCGCTGGGGTCTAATGGACAATGCTGAGCGCTGCCAGGTGCTGCAGCGTTGTCATGAGCGCGCTAAAGCCCAAGGCATCTTGTTATAACCGCGCGTTAAATCTATTCGTTTGAGGATTCCACATGCCCCGTATCGGAACCCCTTTGTCGCCGAGCGCGACTCGTGTGCTGTTGTGTGGCTCTGGTGAGCTGGGTAAGGAAGTGGCGATTGAGCTGCAGCGTTTGGGCGTTGAGGTGATTGCCGTTGATCGTTACGCCAATGCACCGGCCATGCAGGTGGCACACCGCAGTCATGTGATCGACATGCTCGACCGCAGCGCGTTGCGGGCCGTGATCGAATTGGAACAGCCGCATTACATCGTCCCGGAAATTGAGGCCATCGCCACCGCGACCCTGGTTGAACTGGAGAGCGAAGGCTTCACCGTGATCCCCAGTGCCCGCGCCGCGCAGCTGACCATGAACCGTGAAGGTATTCGCCGTCTGGCCGCTGAGGAGCTTGGTCTGCCGACCTCGCCCTATCAATTTGCCGACTCGTTTGAGCAGTGTCAGGCCGCAGTCGAGGCTATCGGCTTCCCCTGCCTGATCAAGCCGATCATGAGCTCATCGGGCAAGGGGCAGTCGGTGCTGAAGAGCATTGATGATCTGCAAACTGCTTGGGATTACGCCCAGGCCGGTGGTCGGGCCGGCAAGGGGAGGGTCATCGTTGAGGGGTTTATCGACTTCGATTACGAGATCGCTTTGCTCACCGTGCGCCATGCCGGTGGCACCACTTTCTGCGCGCCGGTCGGCCATCGCCAGGTCAGGGGTGACTATCAGGAGTCCTGGCAGCCACAGCCGATGAGCCCTAAGGCCCAGGCAGAAGCCGAGCGTATTGCGTTGGCCGTCACCGGGTCGTTGGGTGGGCGTGGCTTGTTTGGTGTCGAACTGTTCGTCAAAGGCGATCAGGTGTGGTTCTGCGAGATTTCGCCGCGCCCGCACGACACTGGCCTGGTCACCCTGATCTCGCAGGATCTGTCTGAGTTTGCCTTGCATGCGCGGGCGATTCTCGGGTTGCCGATTCCGGCAATTCGCCAGCTCGGTGCGTCAGCGTCTGCGGTGATATTGGTCGAGGGTGAGTCGCAACAGGTCAGTTTCGGCAATCTGGCGGCCGCTCTGGTCGAGCCGGATACCGCCCTGCGCCTATTCGGCAAGCCGCAAGTGAGCGGTCAGCGACGTATGGGCGTGGCGTTGGCGCGTGATGAGTCATTGCAGGCGGCGCGGGCCAAGGCTACGCGTGCGGCGCAGGCGGTCAAGGTCGAGTTGTGAGCGCCTGGCGCGCCAGGGCGTGGTGGCTAGGCTTTACGCTGCTGGTGCCGATAGCGCTGCCGCTAGCGGTGTATACGCGGCGTAAAGCGCTGCGTTTACCGCCGGCGGCTGGCTTGTTGCACGGGGTGGCGGGCCAGGATTTCCCGGGTGAGCCGTTACGCCTGCTGGTGCTGGGTGAGTCAACCGTGGTCGGTGTGGGTGTGGAGCAGTTGCACGCGGCGCTGGTCGGGCAGCTGGCGGCAGCGTTGGCGGTGCGTTACGGCCGGCCGGTGGCCTGGCGTGCATGTGGCGAGAATGGGATTACGGCTGCGCAGGCGCGCGAGCGGTTGTTGCCGCAGGTGCTTGAGCAGCCCTTCGATCTGGCGCTGCTGGTGTTTGGCGTCAACGACACCACGCGCTTGACCTCGCTGTCGCGCTGGGAGACAGCGCTCGGCGGCATGGCCGAAGCGTTGGCGGCGCGTGGTGCTCGGGTGGCATTTAGCAGTGTGCCGCCGCTGCAGCATTTTACCGCGCTGCCCTGGTTATTGCGGCGCTTGCTCGGCCTGCGCGCGGGCTTGTTGGATGCGCGCTTGGGTGAGTTGGCGGCGTGCCTGGGTGCGGGGCATCACGCGGTTGAGCTGGAGTTTTCCCCGGAGTACCTGGCGCGTGATGGTTATCACCCGTCAGGTCTGGGGTATCGCGTATGGGCGCAGGGGCTGGCCGTCAGCCTTGCGCCGGCTGCTCAGTGTGCGCCTTAGGCTTGGCTTGCCAGGCGCGTACGCTTTTTACCCGGTTCTCCGAAGATTGCAAAATCTCCAGGCGGTAAGGGCCAATCTTCAGGCAAACGGCGCTGTCTGGAATGCTTTCCAGCGCTTCGGTCACTAGGCCATTGAGGGTTTTCGGGCCATCACAGGGTAGGTGCCAGTCCAGCGCCTTGTTGATTTCGCGGATATAGGCCGCGCCATCAATCACCTGAGTGCCATCTTCTTGGGGGTGAATGTCCGGGCTGCGCAGAGTGTCCTGGTTGCTGAAGTCGCCAACGATTTCTTCGAGGAGGTCTTCCAGGGTGACGATGCCGATCACATCGCCGTACTCATCGACGACGATGCCGATCCGGCGCTTCTGCTTTTGGAAGTTGATCAGTTGGGTCGACAGCGGCGTGCCTTCCGGGACGAAGTACGGCTCATTGCAGGCGGCCAGTAGCGCCTCTTTGCTCAGCTCGTTATGTGTCAGCAAGCGGGCAATCTGGCGCATATGCACGATGCCTTCGATCTGGTTGATGTCGGTGCGGAAGACCGGCAGGCGCGTGTGAGTGGTGTTGGTCAGCAGGCTGACGATGCTTTCGAGGTCGTCATCGAGGTTGATGCCGGTGACTTCGTTGCGCGGAATCATGATGTCATCCACCGTCACTCGCTCAAGATCAAGAATGCCGAGCAGCATGTTTTGCCGGTTTTTTGGCATGCCGCTGGCGGACTCGCGCACCACGCTGCGCAGCTCTTCGGTGGAGAGGCTATCGCTGGCACGCAGCGAGGGGTCGACGCCAAACAAGCGCAGCAGCCCGTTGCTGATCGTACTGGTCGTCCAGACGACCGGATAGAGCAGGCGCTGCAGCATCGCCAGTACACGGCTGGCGGGAAAAGCCACCAGCTCCGGGCGCAGCGCGGCCAGGGTTTTCGGGGTGATTTCCCCAAAAATCAGCACCACGATGGTCAGGCCGGCAGTGGCAATGGCAATCCCGGCCTCGCCCCACATGTCCACGGCCAGTACGGTGGCGATGGAGGCGGCGAGAATGTTGACCACATTATTGCCAACCAGAATGGTGCCGAGCAGGCGGTCTGGGCGGCTGAGCAGGGTTGTCACGCGTCGAGCACCCTTGTGTCCTTCCTTGGCCATGTGCTTGAGGCGATAGCGGTTGAGGCTGAGCATGCCGGTCTCCGAGCTGGAGAAGAAGGCCGAGCAAAGAATCAGAAAAATCAGCAGCCCAAGCAGGTAGCTGGAGTGAAGGTCGTCCACGGAAGGGGTCTCAGATATGCAGGATGAATTCGCGAACCAGCTTGCTGCCAAAATAGGCCAGCATCAGCAGGCAGAAGCCCGCCAAGGTCCAGCGAATGGCTTTATGGCCACGCCAGCCGAGTTGATGGCGGCCCCACAGGAGTACGGCAAAGACCACCCAGGCAAAGCACGAGAGGATGGTTTTGTGTACCAGGTGCTGGGCAAACAGGTCACTGATAAACAGTGCGCCAGACAGCAGAGAGAGTGACAGCAACGCCCAGCCAGCCCAGAGGAAGCTGAATAACAGGCTTTCCATGGTTTGCAGGGGAGGGAAGTTCTTGATCAGCCCCGAGGGGTGTTTGTTTTTGAGCTGGTGATCCTGCAATAGCAGCAGCAGCGACTGGAATACGGCAATGGTGAGCATGCCGTAAGCCGTTATCGACAATAGGATGTGAGCGACTATGCCCGGCGCCTCATTGATGGTCTGGGTAGTGCCGCTGGGCATGAACTGGGCGAGCAGGACGGTGACAACCCCCAGTGGGAATAGTAGCAGCAGCAGGTTTTCCACCGGGATCCGTGCGCAGGCTAGCAGTGTCAGCAGAATAACGGCGGCGGCAATCAGGCTGGCAGCTTTAAAGAAGTCCAGCGACAAGCCATTGGCATCGAACATCTGCAGAAACAGGCTGCTGCCGTGCAGTAGCAACGCCAGTGCGCCGAGCGCAACCAGCAGGCGCTTGTCAGATGTACCGCGCTGTTGCAGGCGCAGGCCTTGATAGAGTGCGGCTCCCGCATAGAGGCAGGCAGCGGCGAGACTGGGTAGCAGAGGGTGCATAAATCCTTGTTAGGCAAACCCGAAAGGCGGCCAGTGTGGCATATAACCCATGTGCCACGAAAGCGTCTGACGGTGTCGGTGCCTGGCAGTCTTCGCTATAATCTGCGACCTGTTGCAAGCCCACCCTCGGCTCAGTTGAGCCTGAAAGGAACGCGCATGTTCGAAAATCTGACTGACCGCCTCTCGCAGACCCTGCGAAATGTCACTGGCAAAGCCAAGCTGAGTGAAGACAACATCAAGGACACCCTGCGTGAAGTGCGCATGGCCTTGCTTGAGGCCGACGTTGCCTTGCCGGTGGTTAAGGACTTCGTCAATAAGGTCAAGGATCGTGCGGTTGGCACCGAAGTCTCGAAAAGCCTGACGCCGGGTCAGGCCTTTGTGAAAATCGTCCGTGCCGAACTTGAAGAGTTAATGGGCGCGGCCAACGAAGATCTGGCGTTGAGTGCTGTGCCGCCTGCCGTGGTACTGATGGCCGGCCTGCAGGGTGCAGGTAAAACCACTACGGTGGGCAAGCTGGCGCGCTTCCTTAAAGAGCGTAAGAAGAAGACCGTGATGGTGGTCTCGGTCGACGTTTATCGCCCGGCGGCGATCAAGCAGTTGGAAACCCTGGCCCATGACATCGGCGTAACCTTCTTCCCCTCCGATCTCAGCCAGAAGCCGGTTGATATTGCCGAGGCAGCGATCAAGGAAGCCAAGCTCAAGTTTATTGATGTGGTGATCGTCGATACCGCCGGTCGCTTGGCCATCGATGCCGAGATGATGGCCGAGATCCAGGCCCTGCACGCAGCGATCAAGCCGGTGGAAACCCTGTTTGTGGTCGACGCGATGACCGGGCAGGACGCCGCCAACACTGCCAAGGCCTTTAATGATGCGCTGCCGCTGACCGGTGTCGTGCTGACTAAGGTCGACGGTGATGCCCGTGGTGGTGCAGCGTTGTCTGTTCGGCATATCACCGGTAAGCCGATTAAATTTATCGGTATGGGTGAAAAAACCGAGGCGCTAGAACCCTTCCATCCGGACCGAATCGCCTCGCGCATCTTGGGCATGGGTGATGTGCTCAGTCTGATCGAGCAGGCCGAGCAGACCCTCGATCGCGAAAAAGCCGACAAGCTCACCAAGAAGCTGAAGAAGGGCAAGGGTTTCGATCTCGAAGACTTCCGTGATCAGCTGCAACAAATGAAGAATATGGGCGGCCTGGGTGGCCTGATGGACAAGCTGCCGCAGATGGGCGGCGTCAATCTGGCGCAAATGGGCAATGCCCAAGGCGCGGCCGAGAAGCAGTTCAAGCAGATGGAGGCGATCATCAACTCGATGACGCCCCAGGAACGGCGTGATCCGGATGTGATCAGTGGTTCGCGCAAGCGCCGTATCGCCATGGGTTCCGGCACTCAGGTGCAGGACATCGGGCGCTTGATCAAACAGCACAAGCAGATGCAGAAGATGATGAAGAAATTCACTGCCAAAGGCGGGATGGCCAAGATGATGCGTGGCATGGGTGGGATGATGCCAGGCGGCATGCCGAAGATGTAACGAATCCGCGTCGGCAGCGATGTCGGCACAGCCCCCCGCTGAGCGCGGGGATTTACAGTAAGCCCGCCTTTTGCGGGAGCTGGCTGGCCGGTTTGGATAGCGGCCTCTAGCAAATCTAGATTGCACAAGCCTAGGCGCCTGAAAAAGCCATTTGCAAAAGTCCGGATATTCCTTAGAATATGCGGCCTTTCGGGCACCTATGCCCGCTGTGCATTTAGATTTGCAGCACCGACTACAGGAACTATGTTCACATGCTAACGATTCGTCTTGCCCTTGGCGGCTCCAAAAAGCGCCCGTTCTACAAAATCAACGTGACCGACAGCCGTAACCCACGCGACGGTTCGCACAAAGAAGAAATCGGTTTCTTCAACCCGATTGCTCGTGGTCAGGAAGTTCGCCTGTCCGTGAAGCAAGATCGCCTGGCCCATTGGCTGAGCGTTGGCGCACAGCCTTCTGATCGTGTTGCACAGTTGTTGAAGGACGCTGCTAAGGCTGCGGCCTGAGCAATATGAGCGCGACGCCTGCTTCTACCGATGATTTGATCGTTATCGGCAAGATTTACTCTGTACATGGCGTTCGCGGTGAGGTGAAGGTGTATTCCTTTACTGATCCTGTTGCAAACCTGTTGCAGTACAAGTCCTGGACGCTCAAGCGCGAAGGCAGTGTGAAACAGGTAGAGCTGGTCAGCGGACGCGGGAATGATAAATTCCTGGTCGCAAAGCTCAAGGGTCTTGATGATCGTGAAGAAGCGCGTCTTCTTGCCGGTTATGAGATCTGTGTGCCGCGCAATCTGTTCCCTGAATTAACAGACGGCGACTACTACTGGTACCAGTTGGAAGGTCTCAAGGTTATCGATCAGGCAGGGCAATTGCTCGGCAAGGTTGATCACTTGTTAGAAACCGGTGCCAACGATGTGATGGTGGTTAAACCCTGCACCGACAGCCTGGATGGTCGTGAGCGCCTGTTGCCCTATACCGAGCAATGCGTGTTGTCGATTGACCTGAGTGCTGGCGAAATGCGGGTCGACTGGGATGCGGACTTCTAAGCCTGATGCCTAATCTGCGCGTTGAAGTCATTACGCTGTTCCCGGAAATGTTTACCGCTATCAGCGATTACGGCATTACCAGCCGCGCGGTGAAACAGGGGTTGTTGCAACTGACCTGTTGGAACCCGCGAAGCTACACCACTGACCGTCACCACACTGTGGATGATCGGCCCTTTGGTGGTGGCCCTGGCATGGTGATGAAGATCAAGCCGCTTGAGGATGCTTTGCTCGATGCTAAGCACGCCGCAGGTGAAAAAGCGAAGGTGATTTATCTTTCGCCGCAAGGTCGCCAGCTGACGCAGTCAGCAGTACGCGAACTGGCAAACGTTGAGGGGTTAATCCTCATCGCAGGTCGCTACGAAGGCATCGATGAACGCTTTATTGAAGCGCATGTCGATGAAGAATGGTCGATTGGGGACTACGTCCTGTCCGGCGGTGAGCTGCCGGCCATGGTGCTAATCGATGCGGTAACGCGCCTTTTGCCTGGTGCATTGGGTCATGCAAGTTCGGCCGAGGAGGACTCCTTTACGGATGGTCTGCTCGACTGCCCGCACTACACTCGCCCGGAGGTGTATGCGGATAAACGTGTTCCTGATGTATTGCTGAGTGGCAATCATGAGCACATCCGGCGTTGGCGTTTGCAGCAGTCCCTTGGTCGGACGCACGAACGCCGCGCTGATCTTCTGGAAAGCCGCTCGCTTTCTGGAGAAGAGAAGAAGCTGCTGGAGGAATACGTCCGCCAGCGGGACGATAGTTAATGTATCGATGACCGGCCAAGGCCTGTCTTAGGAGCGCAGCATGACCAACAAGATTATTCAGCAGATCGAAGCTGAGCAGATGGGCAAAGTGATTCCTCCTTTTGCACCGGGCGACACCATTGTCGTTCAGGTAAAAGTAAAGGAAGGCGACCGTCAGCGTCTGCAGGCGTTTGAAGGCGTTGTTATCGCCAAGCGCAACCGTGGTCTGAACAGTGCCTTCACTGTTCGTAAGATCTCCAACGGTGTTGGTGTTGAGCGTACTTTCCAGACCTACAGCCCGCTGGTTGAGAGCCTGGCAGTGAAGCGTCGCGGTGACGTGCGTAAAGCCAAGCTTTACTACCTCCGTGACCTGTCCGGTAAAGCAGCGCGCATCAAGGAAAAACTGGGCTAAGCCTCAGCTTCCTTGTAAAAAAAGCAGCCTTCGGGCTGCTTTTTTCGTTTATGGGGCTGCTGGTCGGCGAGTGGTGCAGAGAGGCTGGCCGCCATTGAGTTGGCGCAATGCTAGAAATGCATCGCTGCACAGTGGCTCGCGCATTTGATCTGATCAGGTAGTCGTGGCATGAGCCCAAGAGAGCAAGAAATTCAGCGGCGTATCGAACTGTCGGAGACGCGGGTGACCAAGGCGGTGTTCCCGCCGACGACCAACCATCACAACACCTTGTTTGGCGGTACGGCGCTGGCCTGGATGGATGAGGTGTCGTTTATCGCGGCCACACGTTTTTGTCGTTTGCCGTTGGTCACGGTCTCGTCAGATCGGATCGACTTTAAGCATGCAATTCCTGCGGGCTCAATCGTCGAGCTGATTGGGCGGGTGATCACGGTGGGTAACACCAGCCTCAAGGTTGAGGTCGAGGTGTTTGTCGAGAGCATGAGCAGTGATGTTCGTGAGCGAGCAATCACTGGGGTGTTCAGCTTTGTGGCAATTGACGAGCAGAAGAGGCCCGTGCCGGTGCTGGAGCTTTAACTCCATGCGCCGGTAGGCTATTTAGGCAGGGTGGTTTTCAGTGCGGCGGCGCTGGGTTTGGGCGCCGGTGAGGCAATGAGCTCGCTAGCAAGCAACCCCAGCAATCCAATGATAGGTGGGGTTGTGGCTCTCCGTGCGCGGCGGTTAGCGGGCCGCTTCTTGCGCGGCGTCAATCAGTGCGACCAATGTCCAGTCCGGGCCTGGCTTGATATCGAGTGGCTGGGTCGCAATATGGATCCAGCCGTTTGGGTCGCATGCGAGCAGCACAATGGCTTTTTCACCGTGCAGATTTTGGTAGGCCTGCCAGTCAAATGCGTTGGTGAGGGTAGTGGTGCGCACCTCGGCACCTTTACTGAGGCGGCTGGCGAACTGCGGGAAGCTCAGTGCTTGACTGCCCAGGGGGCGGCCACGCACCGCGTCGCGGCTGCGGTGTTTATCGCTGCGTCGGCTTTCCGTCCCGCTGGGCAGGGTGAAGCGGCGGCTGGCGGCAAAGTCGTGGCGGAAGTGCATGCAGGCTAGTGAGTTAAGTTCGCTTGACGGCGAGACGGCCAGCAAGTGGCCTAGGCCGACTAAATCCAGGTGGGCTTCGGCGTGTTGTGAGGTGGGGTTGCCAAAGTAAGTGGGAAGCTTCTTCATACGCGCCGTGCTGATGTTTTCCCAGCTGGAGTCGCACAGCAGCACGCGGTTGCCGAGGTCTTGCAGGGCCGTGCCGAGTGCGCGGGCTACCGGGTTGGCGCCGACGATCAGAAAGCCGCTTGGCGCGGGCTCTGCCACTTTCAGCAGCTTGGCCAGTGGGCGCGCCGTGGCGCTCTGCAGCACAACCGTACCGATAATTACCGCAAAGGTCAGTGGTACCAGCAGTTCGGCACCTTCGTAGCCCAGCTCGCCGAGGCGGATGGCGAAAATAGCCGAGACGGCCGCGGCGACAATGCCACGTGGCGAAATCCAGGCCAGTAGTGCGCGTTCGCGCCAGTTAAGGCTGGAGCCGAAGGTGGACAGCGCGACGTTAAGCGGGCGGGCGATAAACTGGATGATCAGCAGTAGCACCAATACCGCCGGCCCGAGGGCGAGCAGGGCGTTCAGGTCGAGTCGCGCGGCAAGCAGAATGAATAGGCCGGAAATCAGCAGAACGCTGAGGTTCTCCTTGAAGTGCAGGATATGCCGCACGTCAACGCCCTTCATATTGGCCAGCCACATGCCCATCAAGGTCACGGCGAGCAGGCCAGACTCATGCATGACTTCGTTGGAAGCAATGAACGCACCCAGCACCATCGCTAATACTGCGAGGTTGTGCAGGTAGTCCGGCAGCCATTGGCGCTTTAATACAATACCGAGTGACCAGCCAGCGGCAATCCCGAACAGGCTGCCGCAGGCAATGACCCCGGCGAAGGTGGCCAGGCCGTTGTCCCAGCCGTTACCGTCGCTGCTGGAAATAATGAAGCTGTACACCACGACCGCGAGCAGCGCGCCAATCGGATCGATAACGATGCCTTCCCAGCGCAGAATGTTGGCAATCGATGCTTTCGGGCGCACCACGCGCAGCATCGGCACGATCACTGTCGGTCCGGTGACCAGCGTCAGGGTGCCAAGCAGTAGGGCCATTTCCCAGCTAAAGCCCAGCAGATAGTGCGTGCTGACAGCGATCACCGCCCAGGTCGCCAGTGCGCCGATCGTCACCATGCGCCGCACTACGCTGCCAATCTCGCGCCACTCGGATAAATGCAGGGTCAGGCTGCCTTCGAACAGGATCAGGGCGACGGCCATCGACACCAGGGGGAATAACAGGTCGCCGAACAGCGCTTGTGGATCAAGCCAGCCCAAAATGGGCCCGGCAAGAATGCCGGCGATCAGCAGAAATAAGATAGCGGGTAACCGTAGGCGCCACGCCAACCACTGGCAGGCGAGGGCGCTGGCGCCGATGGCGGCGAAGGCCAGCAGAATATGTTGTTCGTTCATCAAGGGTCCTTGCGAATGGATACCTGGCCCTGCGTGGCCAAGGTGTGGAAGACTAACCTGCTTTCCACTGCCGCCATAGTTCCGCATGCCTGCCATCGACCACCCCTTGATTGATCGTTTTGTTGAAGCCCTGTGGTTGGAGAAGGGGTTGTCGGCGCATACGCGTGCGGCTTACCGCAGTGATCTGGCGTTGTTTCATGGCTGGTTGCAGGTGCGCAATGTGCAGTTGGCGGATGCCGGGCGTGAGTTGATTCTGGATCATCTGGCCTGGCGCTTGAATGAAGGCTACAAAGCGCGCTCCACCGCACGTCTGCTGTCAGGGTTGCGCGGCTTTTATCGTTTTCTGTTGCGCGAGCAGCTGATCGACCGAGATCCAACGCTGCAAATCGACTTGCCGCAGCTAGGGCGGCCTTTGCCCAAGTCGCTGTCGGAGGCTGATGTTGAGGCCTTGCTGGCGGCTCCCGAGCTGGACGACCCCATCGGTCTGCGCGATCGCGCCATGCTTGAGGTGCTGTATGCCTGTGGTCTGCGCGTTAGTGAGCTGATTGGCTTGACCCTGGAGCAGGTTAACCTGCGTCAGGGTGTGCTGCGGGTGTTTGGCAAGGGCAGCAAGGAGCGCCTGGTGCCGCTGGGTGAGGAGGCTATTGCCTGGATTGAGCGTTACAGCAAGGAGGCGCGGCCGTTTCTGCTGGATGGCAAACCGAGTGACGTGCTATTTCCCAGTTTGCGCGGTGAGCAAATGACGCGGCAGACCTTCTGGCACCGCATCAAGCACCAGGCCGGGGTGGCGGGGATTGCCAAGAGCCTGTCGCCGCATACCTTGCGCCATGCCTTTGCCACGCATTTACTCAACCACGGCGCGGATTTGCGCGTGGTGCAGATGCTTTTGGGGCATAGCGATCTGTCGACCACGCAAATTTATACCCATGTCGCCCGTGCGCGCCTGCAGGAGCTGCATGCGCAGCACCATCCACGTGGCTGAGCGCGCCGTCTGGCCTGCTGTGGTCGGTCTGTGTGGGCTTCTATGATAGGCTGCGCGCATCCCTCGTTAGATCGTTTTTCGCCAGGAGTTTGTATGCGTTTTAACCGCATTGTTGTTGCGTTGGCCCTGGGGCTGATCAGTGGCGTGGGCGTTGCTGCTGACGCCGACCAGGCCATCCGCAATACCCTCAAGGCTATCGATCCGGGCCTGCCGATTGAGGCCATTGCTGAAAGCCCCATGCCTGGCGTTTATCAGGTCGAGCTGGCCGGTGGCCGGCAGCTGTACACCAGCGCCGATGGGCAGTTTCTGCTGCAGGGTTACCTGTTTCAGATCAAGGACGGTAAACCGGTGAACCTGACTGA
>JAWWDH010000055.1:0-12494 GCA_033720015.1 Pseudomonas sp. | reverse complement strand
TCGGCGCGATGCGCTGCCACAGTCAGGCGCTGACCATCAAGCTGAACAAGGATGTGCCGCTGTCGGACATCGAAGGTTTGATCAGTCAGCACAATCCGTGGGTCAAGTTGGTGCCGAACCAGCGCGAAGCGAGCATCCGCGAGCTGGGCCCGACGGCTGTGACTGGCACCTTGAGCGTTCCGGTTGGGCGTTTGCGTAAACTCAATATGGGTTCGCAGTACCTCGGCGCGTTCACCGTTGGCGACCAGCTGTTGTGGGGTGCGGCCGAGCCGCTGCGGCGTATGCTGCGTATCCTGCTGGAGCGTTAATCGCGCAGCGCTGAGGCGTTTGTTGCGGAGTAAATGAGGGGCGGGCTGTGGGGTGTTCGAGGCAAATCGAATGCTCGGCAGTCCGCTCCTTTGCATTTGTCGGGCCCGGCTATACAGTGCTGGGCTTATTTCCTCTGAAGTACTGTCATGACCCGTACGTTTGAGATTGCCGTGATTGGTGCCACCGGCAGCGTTGGCGAAGCCTTGGTGCAACTGCTGGAAGAGCGCGAATTCCCCGTGGCTAATTTGCACGTGGTCGCCAGTGGTGAGTCTGCGGGGAGTTCTGTGTCTTACAAAGGCAAGAACCTGCGGGTAAAAGACCTCGAGACGTTTGATTTCTTCAGTGTGCGCCTGGCGTTCTTTGCCGCTGGCAGCAAGGTGACGCAGAGGTATGCGCAGCAGGCGGTGGCTGCGGGCTGTGCGGTGATTGATTTGGCCAGTGGCTTGCCGAGCGCACAAGCGCCGCGGGTGGTGCCTGAGGCCAATCCGCAGGTATTGGCGGCGGTGGCCGCGCCATACTTGTTGACCAGTCCAAGTGCGCCGGGTGTCGCTCTGGCAACTGTGCTGGCGGCTTTGCCTGAGCAGATCAACATTCGCCGTATTACGGTGACTGCGTGCCTGGCCGTATCCAGTCGAGGTCGTGATGGGGTTGCGGAGTTGGCGCGACAAACCGCTGAATTACTCAATGGGCGTTCTTTTGAACCGCGCTTGTTTGATCGGCAAATGGCGTTCAATGTGCTGGCACAAGTTGAACAAACTGATAGTGAGGGGCACTCCGCGCTAGAGCGGCAGGTGGCCGCTGAACTCAAAGAGCTGCTGAACTTGCCGGCGTTGCAGGTTGTTGTGACCTGCGTTCAGGTCCCAGTGTTCTTTGGTGATAGTTTGAGTGTGTCGTTGCAGGCAGAGTCGAGTGTCGACCTTACCCAAGTATATGCCGCGTTGGATGCCGCATCGGCTGTGGAATTGGTGGAGTTGGATGATTATCCAACAGTGGTTGGCGATGCAGTCGGCCAGGATGTTGTCTATGTTGGTCGGGTGCGCGTCGGTTTGGATGATCCAGCCCAACTCAATTTGTGGATTGCGTCTGATAATGTGAGAAAAGGTGCGGCTCTGAATGCTGTGCAATTAGCCGAGTTGTTGATAAAACACTATCTGTAAAAGATACTTACCTTGAAATTTGAAGAATTTTTCGAGCTTGGCAATACTGGCTGAGTTGATTGCTGAATGGGGTCATGTCTTCGGGTGTGATAGGCAGCAATTTTCAAGATCCTCTCGCTAGTCGAGAAAAAAGATAAAACAAGGGATATCGCTATGGTTCGGGTTCGCAAACTGGTGCTGGCAATCGCAGCCGCTTCGGCGCTGTCATCCGGTATGGCGCACGCATTGGGGCTGGGTGAGGTCACTCTGCAGTCAGCGCTCAATCAACCCTTAGTGGCTGAGATTGAATTGCTGGAAGTGCGTGACCTGGCTTCGAGCGAACTATTGCCGACCCTAGCGTCCCCGGAAGCCTTCACCAAGGCGGGTGTGGATCGTCAGTATTTCCTGACGGACCTGAAGTTCACACCCGTGCTCAAGCCCAATGGCAAAAGTGTTATTCGGGTGACCTCCAGCAAACCCATGCGTGAACCCTACCTGAACTTCCTGGTTGAAGTGCTTTGGCCCAATGGCCGCTTGCTGCGTGAGTACACCTTGCTGCTTGATCCGCCGCTTTATACCCCGCAAAGCGTTACCCCGGCGGCTGCACGGTTGCCTGTGGCTGCAGCGGCACCTGCGACTCGAGTGCTGGCTCCGGCGCCGCGTCCAGCGACTGCCGTGGCTAAACAGGTCTCTGCGGCTGCGCCTGCAGCACCTAGAGCGCCAGCTGCCAAGCCGCTGGAAGGCAATCAATACAAAACCACTGCCAATGACACGCTCTGGGAAATTGCTCAGCGAGCCCGTGCAGGTGGCAGCGTGCATCAAACCATGCTGGCGATTCAGGACTTGAACCCGGATGCCTTTATCGGCGGCAACATCAACCGCCTGAAAAGCGGTCAGGTATTGCGTCTACCGAATGAGCAGCAGATCCAAGTGCGCGCTCATAGCGAGGCCATTGCTCAGGTGCTCGAACAAAATACAGCCTGGCGTGAAGGCCGCAGTGTTAGCGCCCGTCAGTTGGATGCTACCAAGCGCACCAGCGCCGCAGCGGCACCGGCCAAGGTTGAAGCAGGCGATAGCCTGAAACTGGTCGCAGCTGATAGCGGCAAAGCGACTGCTGGCAGCGACAAAGGTGCGGCGGACAGTAAAGCGCTGAATGACAAGTTGGCCGTGACCCAGGAAAGCCTGGACTCCAGTCGCCGTGAGAATGACGAGCTGAAAGGCCGCATGACTGACCTACAGAGCCAGCTCGATAAGCTGCAACGTTTGATTCAGTTGAAAGATAGTCAGATGGCAAAGTTGCAGGCTGATTTGGCCGCACAAGGGCAAGCTCCTGCTGTTGAGCCTGGCGTCCCCGAGGCAGCAGTAGTAGCTGAAACGCCGGCGGCGCCCGTAGAGCCTGCTCCGGAGGCCGCGCAGCAAGAGCCGACGGCTACGACTCCCGTAGCGCCTGCTGCCACAGGTGAAACCGATTTTAATTACAGTGAAGAGCCTGCAGCACAGCCAGAAGCCGCTGCGCCAGTAGCAGTGCTTGAGCCTGTTGCTGAGCCCGAGCCGGCTCCGGTAGTGCCCGTAACACCAGCTGTTGAGGCGCCGGTTGTTAGCGAGCCAGTTGCCGAGACACAGGCTGAAAGCGCTCTTGATGAGCTGCTGGCCAATCCAATGTTGCTGGGCGCCGCAGGCGGCGGTGCGCTGCTGGTATTGCTGATAGCGTTGATGATGTTGTCGCGCCGCAATGCATTGAAAGAAGCTGAATTGCAGGAAGGTTTGGCTGCTGGTTACACCCCGTCCGATTTGGATGCGGGGCTGGAACTACAGGATGACAGTTTTGCGGATTTGGTTAACGACCTTGATGGTCAGAAAAGCGAACTGTCGAACGAAGAGCGTGTTACCGCGCAAACGGGTGATGCACTGGGTGAGGCGGACATCTACATCGCCTATGGACGTTTCCCTCAGGCTGCAGAGTTGCTGCAAGGGGCTGTCAATGACGAGCCGCAGCGAAGTGATCTGCGCCTTAAGTTGATGGAAGTCTATGCCGAAATGGGTGACCGTAATGGTTTCGCCCGTCAGGACAATGAATTGCGTGAAATTGGCGGCAGTGCTGCTGAGCTAGATCAGATCAATGCGCGTTATCCTGCAATGGCTGTTGCTGCGAGCGTGGGGGTTGCAGCATCTTCAGCTGCGGCCACTGGACTGGACAGCTTTAGCCTGGATGATCTGGCGCTCGAAGAGCAGAGCCTGAAAGCTGTTACTGATGATCAAGACGATGCGTTCGATCTGAGCCTGGATGATCTTGAGTCAGAATTGGATCGTGATCTGCAGGCTGCGGGAAATAATGCTGCGTTGGATGATTTGGGTAGCTTGTCGTTCGATAGCGACTTGGACTTCAGTTCGCCGGTTGAGCAGGCTGATAGCAAGGCGGATAACTTGGATTTCGATCTGAACCTTACTGATAGCAGTGATAATGCTCTGGATCTAGGTGACGTACTGGCTGATTTCGGCTTGGAACTGGATGCGCCGGCCAAGCCCGTGGCCGCTGCGGAAGATGATTTCCTGCTTAGTTTGGATGACCAGCCAGGTACTGCGCCAGCCATTGCTGAGCCAAGCTTTGATCTGCCAGCGGAAGAGGCAGGTGGTGATTTTGATCTGCCTGCAGACTTTGATTTGTCGCTGAGTGAAGAAGCTCCCACTCAACCGTCGAGCGATAGTTTTGCTGCTCAACTGGATGAGGTCAGCGCTGAGTTGGATTTGTTGGCTGATGATCTTGAACAGCCTGCTGATTTGGATCTGCCGGCAAGCGCTGGTTCTGCCAGCGACGCGCTGGATAATGACGATGACTTCGATTTCCTCTCGGGTACCGATGAGACGGCAACCAAGCTTGATCTGGCCCGTGCCTATATCGACATGGGTGATACCGAAGGTGCCCGCGACATCCTTGATGAAGTCATCACCGAAGGTAACGAAGGTCAGCAACAGGAAGCCCGTGAGCTGATCGCTAATTTGGTTTGATACATGTCTGATGGTCTTACTACAACGGCAGCCGCTTCGGCTGCCGTTGGCGTTTTCAAGATAGCTCTGGGTGTTGAGTACAAAGGCTCGCGCTATCGCGGTTTTCAGCGCCAGCGTGCCGGTGTGCCTTCAATTCAGGAGTCGCTGGAAAAAGCACTAACGAAAGTGGCCGGCGGTGTTGCCGTTACGCTGAGTTGTGCAGGGCGAACCGATGCTCTGGTGCATGCCAGTGCTCAGGTGGTGCATTTCAATACGCCGGTTGAGCGCTCCATGCATGCCTGGGTTATGGGGGCGAACATGAACTTGCCCGGTGATATCAGTGTGACGTGGGCCAAGTCGATGCCGGCGCATTTTGATGCGCGCTTTTGCGCCCAGGCGCGGCGATACCGTTATGTGATTTATAACGACCAGATCCGTCCAGCACATATGGCTGAAGAGGTGACCTGGAACCATCGTCCGCTGGATATTGAGCGTATGCGTCAGGCTGCTCGAGTGTTTCTGGGTACCCATGACTTCAGTGCATTCCGTGCGCGTCAGTGCCAGGCCAAGTCGCCGATCAAAACGGTGCACCACTTTGAAGTGCTCCAGCACGGACGGTTTATCGTACTGGACATTCGCGCCAATGCTTTCCTTCCCCATATGGTGCGCAATCTCGCCGGGGTTTTGATGACCATCGGGGCAGGTGAGCGACCGATTGAGTGGGCGCAGGAAGTGCTGGAAACCCGTGTGCGCCGTACCGGTGGAGTAACTGCACATCCCTACGGGCTGTATTTAGTTCAGGTCGACTACCCTGAGGAATTTGACTTACCCAAGCGCTATCTTGGGCCGCACTTTCTCTCCGGCTTGCCGGATGTTGCGGCTGACGCCTGAATGGCTATTTGCTAGCATCGGGCATTCACTGGACTCACTGAGGTCATCCTGTTGGCAGTCGTTCGCAGCAAGATTTGTGGCATTACCCGCATAGAGGATGCATTGGCGGCTGTCGAAGCTGGCGCGGATGCAATTGGCTTGGTGTTTTACGCCAAGAGCCCGCGTGCTGTTACGGTGCAGCAGGCGCGCGCGATCATCGCAGCTTTGCCCCCTTTTGTGACCACGGTGGGCTTGTTTGTCGATGCCAGTCGCTGCGAGCTGGGCGAAATCCTCGATGCCGTACCGCTTGATCTGTTGCAGTTCCATGGCGATGAGGCTCCGGCTGCTTGTGAGGGCTATCACCGTCCCTATATCAAGGCGTTGCGGGTCAAGCCGGGTGATGATATCGCCGCGCACGTTGCGCTCTACCAAAATGCCAGTGGCGTATTGCTGGATACCTACGTACCAGGTATTCCGGGCGGTACGGGCGAAGCATTCGATTGGTCGCTGGTGCCTGAGGGCTTAAACAAACCGATTATTCTGGCAGGTGGCCTAACAGCTGAGAACGTTGCGCAGGCCATTGCTCGGGTGCGGCCTTATGCGGTGGATGTCAGTGGCGGCGTAGAAATGGCCAAAGGCATCAAGGACCCTGCGAAGGTTCACGCGTTTATGCAGGCGGTAAGGGCGGTTTGAGGTGTGGTTGGTTGATGTGACGGCGTTGCAGGCTTGGCCGTCCATAACCCTGTTGCAGGTTATGTGAACGCTGCAGGCGGTCGTTTGAGGATGGCGGGTGTGTAAGTGCTGGCGTAATGGTCATGCACCGGCCCCTGAAGCGGCGGTACTCATGAATTTTCCCGGGTAGGCTTGGTCGCATATAGCGCAGTCCGCCCGGTTAACAGCTTTGGAGAATCAAGAGCATGAGCAACTGGTTGGTAGACAAACTCATCCCATCGATCATGCGCTCCGAGATCAAGAAGAGCTCGGTGCCCGAAGGCCTGTGGCATAAGTGCCCGTCCTGCGATGCAGTGCTGTACAAGCCCGAGCTGGAAAAGACCCTGGATGTTTGCCCCAAGTGCAATCACCACATGCGTATTGGTGCCCGCGCACGTCTGGACATCTTTCTCGATGCAGAGGGGCGTGAGGAGTTGGGTGCGGAGCTTGAACCGGTTGATCGGCTGAAATTTCGCGACAGCAAAAAATACAAAGATCGTCTCGTAGGTGCACAGAAGCAGACCGGCGAGAAAGATGCCTTGGTGGCCATTCGTGGCACCCTTGAAGGCATGCCGGTTGTGACCTGTGCCTTCGAGTTTTCCTTTATGGGCGGCTCGATGGGGGCAATTGTCGGTGAGCGCTTTGTTCGCGCCGCCAATATTGCTCTGGAGCAACGTTGCCCGTTGGTATGTTTCTCCGCGTCCGGCGGCGCGCGCATGCAGGAAGCCCTGATCTCGCTGATGCAGATGGCCAAGACCTCGGCCGTGCTGGCGCGCCTGCGTGAAGAGGGTATTCCCTTCGTGTCGGTGCTGACAGACCCGGTGTATGGCGGCGTATCTGCCAGCTTGGCCATGCTCGGCGATGTGATCGTCGCTGAGCCTCGCGCCCTGATTGGCTTTGCCGGCCCGCGTGTGATTGAGCAAACCGTGCGTGAGAAATTACCGGAAGGTTTCCAGCGCAGTGAGTTCCTGCTGGAGCACGGCGCCATCGACATGATCATTTCACGCGCAGAACTTCGTCCGCGTCTAGCGCGTCTGCTGGCGCAGTTCATGGGCCTGCCTTCACCTGTCTCGTTGCCGGCGACTGCATGATTGAGCGTTCCCTTGCCGAATGGCTGAGCTATCTGGAGCAACTGCATCCCAGTGCCATTGATATGGGGCTGGAGCGTTCCCGGATAGTGTTGCAGCGCCTTGGTTTATCTAAGCTTGCGCCGCGAGTAATTACCGTCACCGGCACCAATGGCAAGGGCTCGACCTGTGCGTTTATCGCCGCATTGCTGCAGGCGCAGGGGCTTAAGGTCGGTGTGTACAGCTCGCCGCACCTGTTGCGCTACAACGAGCGCGTGCAGATTGCCGGTGTTGAAGTCAGCGATGCGATGCTCTGTGAAGCCTTCGCCGCGGTCGAGGCCGCACGCGCTGAAGTCTCGCTGACCTATTTTGAAATGGGCACCCTGGCTGCATTCTGGTTGTTCAGCCGGGCGGGCCTGGATGCGCTGGTGCTGGAAGTCGGCCTGGGTGGCCGGCTGGATGCGGTGAATCTGCTGGATGCCGATATTGCCGTGGTCACCAGTATCGGCATTGACCATAGCGACTGGTTGGGTGATAGCCGCGAGTCGGTTGCCTTTGAAAAGGCCGGCATCTTCCGTGCGGGCAAGCCTGCATTGTGTGGTGATCGTGAGCCTCCGCAGCCCTTGCTTGACCAGGTGGCGCTGCTCGACACCCCGTTCTTCCTGCGTGGCCGTGACTATGACTTGAGCTGCAATGCGCAGGACTGGTCTTGGTGCGGTCTCGACCATCAAGGTGAGGCGCTGAGCCTGCGGCACTTACCGCTGCTTGATTTACCCATGGAAAACGCTGCGCTGGCTTTGCAGGTTTATGCACTCATGCAGTTGCCCTGGCAGCCTGAGGTCATCAGTCAGACATTGCAGCAGACGCGGGTGATCGGGCGGCTGGATCGCAGAATGCTTAATTGGCAGGGCAAGTCGCTCACGCTATTGCTCGATGTTGGGCATAATCCTCACGCTGCTGGGTATCTCGCTCAACGACTGGCCGCTCGGCCGGTGCCAGGTAAGCGCTTAGCGGTGTTTGGTTTGCTAGCTGACAAGGACCTGCCCGGTGTCGTGGCGCCTTTGTTAAGTGAAGTGGATAGTTGGGCTGTGGCGGCTTTGCCAGTTAGTCGCACGCGTGCAGCCGCTGAATTGCACGCGCATTTGCACAGCAGCGGAGCGCGAGTAACGGCTTTTGCCAGCGTGCAGGCTGCGCTCGAGGCTCAGTGTGAGCAGGCTGCGGATGGCGATGAAGTGCTGCTGTTTGGATCTTTTTACTGCGTGGCCGAGGCCTTGGATTGGCTAGGCCGCCAAGCCAATGGGGGCGTGCAGGATGGCTTTGCTGGATAAGGGATTGAAGCAGCGCATGGTCGGTGCGCTGGTTTTGCTGGCGCTGGCAGTGATTTTCCTGCCCATGCTGCTGTCGCGTGAAGATGAATCGCAGCGGGTTCAGGTTGATGCGCCGGCAATGCCAGTGGCCCCGGTGGCCCCTGAGGTCGAATTGCAGCCGGTGGTCGTGCCGCAGCCGCAGTTATTGCCTGATGAACCGATTGGTGCTGACGCAACGCAGAGCCTGGAGCCAGTCGATACGCCTGTGGTTGAGCCGCCGGCTCCCCCTGTTGTGCCTGCGCCGCCAGTTGCAGCGCCTAAACCTGCGGTCGTGCCACCTCAGGTGGCGAGCAGCAAGCTGGATGTGAACAGCCTGCCGATCAGCTGGTCGGTGCAGCTGGCGAGCTTGTCCAGTGGCGATGGCGCGCAAAAGCTGCAGAAAACCCTGCGCAGTCAGGGCTATAACGCCTATATCCGCACTTTTGATGGCATGAATCGGGTGTTCGTTGGGCCGTTGATCGAGCGTGCCGAGGCGGATCGCTTGCGTGATCAACTCAATCGTCAGCACAAGCTCAATGGCTTTGTGGTGCGTTTTCAACCTGAGGCGAACTGAGCCGCTGGTTTAGTGGTTTTCGCCTAACCTGAGTGCCGGGCCTGCCGAGAGGCTAGCTGGGCATTTCGGCAGTTGGCGAATCCTTTGCTTACTCCCCGCACGGCTGCTCTGCTAAAATGCAGCGCCTTTCTCGTTGGTAACCTGCATCGTGGCATTCACCTGGGTCGATTGGGCGATTATCGCCGTTGTCGTCGTTTCAAGTCTGATCAGTCTGAGCCGAGGCTTCGTCAAGGAAGCTCTGTCGCTGCTCACCTGGATCATTGCTGGCGTGGTCGCCTGGATGTTTGGCGGCGCACTGTCGCAGCACTTGGCGGGCTTTATCGAGACACCCTCTGCGCGGGTCATTGCAGGTTGCGCCATTCTCTTTGTCGTCACGCTGCTGGTCGGCGCGTTGATCAATTACCTGATAGGTGAATTGATCCGGGTTACCGGGCTGTCGGGCACTGATCGTTTTCTCGGTATGGTCTTCGGCGCGGCGCGCGGCGGCTTGCTGGTAGTAGTCCTGGTTGGCTTGATCAGCCTGGCTCCGGTTCAACAAGACAACTGGTGGCAGGAGTCAGCACTCCTGCCGCATTTCTTGATGGTTGCCGACTGGTCGAAAAATCTGATTTTAGGTCTGTCCAGTCAGTGGCTGGCCAGCGGCGTGAGTACGCCGGTGGAGTTACCGTTTAAAGAGGCACTGCTGCAGCCCAGGCTGCCGTAGTGCATTCGAAATTATCCTGTTTCATAGCGTAGAGGTTGGGTCACATGTGCGGCATTGTCGGTATCGTCGGTAAATCGAACGTCAATCAGGCGCTGTATGACGGGCTGACCGTCCTCCAGCACCGCGGCCAGGATGCTGCCGGTATTGTCACCAGTCATGAGGGCCGCTTGTTCTTGCGCAAGGACAACGGCCTGGTCCGTGACGTGTTTCAGCAGCGCCATATGCAGCGTTTGGTCGGTCATATGGGCATCGGCCATGTGCGCTACCCGACAGCGGGCAGTTCCAGCTCGGCTGAGGCGCAGCCGTTCTATGTCAACTCGCCGTACGGCATCACCCTGGCACACAACGGCAACTTGACTAACGTCGAGCAGTTGGCCAAGGAAATTTACGAATCCGATCTGCGCCATGTAAACACCAATTCTGACTCGGAAGTGCTGCTCAACGTGTTCGCTCACGAACTGGCCCAGCGCGGCAAGTTGCAGCCTACCGAGGAAGACGTATTTGCTGCTGTTACCGACGTGCATGAGCGCTGCGTGGGTGGTTATGCAGTGGTAGCGATGATCACCGGTTACGGCATTGTCGGCTTCCGCGATCCTAACGGTATCCGCCCGATCGTCTTCGGTCAGCGCCACACCGATGAAGGCGTGGAATACATGATCGCCTCGGAAAGCGTCTCACTGGATGTGTTGGGTTTCACCCTGATTCGCGACCTCGCGCCAGGCGAGGCGGTGTACATCACCGAAGACGGCAGCCTCCACACCCGCCAGTGTGCGAGCAACCCGCAATATGCGCCGTGCATCTTCGAGCATGTCTATCTGGCGCGCCCGGATTCGATCATGGATGGTATTTCCGTGTACAAGGCGCGCCTGCGCATGGGCGAGAAGCTTGCCGAGAAAATTTTGCGTGAGCGCCCTGTGCATGACATCGATGTGGTGATCCCGATTCCGGATACCAGCCGTACCGCTGCGCTGGAGCTGGCCAACCACCTGGGTGTGAAGTTTCGCGAAGGCTTTGTGAAGAACCGCTATATCGGTCGCACCTTCATCATGCCGGGCCAGGCCGCACGCAAGAAATCCGTGCGGCAGAAGCTTAATGCCATCGAGCTGGAGTTCCGTGGCAAAAACGTGATGCTGGTCGATGACTCCATCGTCCGCGGCACCACCTGCAAGCAGATCATCCAGATGGCTCGCGAAGCCGGCGCGAAGAATGTGTATTTCTGTTCGGCCGCACCGGCGGTGCGCTACCCGAACGTGTATGGCATCGACATGCCCAGCGCCCACGAGCTAATTGCGCACAACCGCACCACCGAAGAAGTCTGCGAGCTGATCGGCGCCGACTGGCTGGTCTACCAGGACCTGCCGGATCTGATCGAAGCGGTCAGTGGCAGCAAGAAGATCAAGATCGAGAGCTTCGACTGCGCGGTGTTTGATGGCAAATATGTCACGGGCGATGTTGACGAGGCCTACCTGAACAAGATCGAGCAGGCCCGCAACGACATGTCGAAGGCCAATACCCAGGCGGTTAGCGCGGTGATCGGCCTGTACAACGACTAATTACGCTGTACAGCCTGCGGTGGCGGGCTGGTTGAGAGGATTGGCAATGACGATTGAATGGCAGGCCGGGCGTCTGGACAGCGATCTTGAAGGTGTGGGTTTCGACACCCTGGCGGTGCGTGCTGGGCAACACCGCTCGCCGGAAGGTGAGCACAGCGAGGCGATCTATCCAACCTCCAGCTATGTCTTTCGTACCGCCGCCGATGCCGCCGCGCGGTTTGCCGGTGACGTGCCGGGTAACGTCTATTCGCGCTACACCAATCCGACGGTGCGGGCGTTTGAAGAGCGCATCGCGGCGCTGGAAGGTGCTGAGCAGGCTGTTGCTACCTCGTCGGGTATGTCGGCGATTCTGGCCATGGTCATGAGCCTGTGTAGTGCGGGCGATCATGTGCTGGTATCGCGCAGCGTGTTCGGCTCGACCATCAGCCTGTTCGAGAAATACCTCAAGCGCTTTGGCGTGCAGGTCGATTATGTGCCGCTGGCGGATCTCGATGCTTGGGCCGCTGCCTGCAAACCCAACACCAAACTGCTGTTTGTCGAGTCGCCGTCCAACCCGTTGGCTGAGCTGGTGGATATCGCTGCGCTGGCCGGTATTGCCCATGGCAAAGGTGCACTGCTGGCGGTGGACAACTGCTTCTGTACACCGGCATTGCAGCAACCGCTCAAGCTCGGTGCCGATATCGTCATGCATTCGGCTACCAAGTACATCGACGGCCAAGGCCGCAGTATGGGTGGGGTGCTGGCCGGCAGCAGCAAGCTGATGACTGAAGCGGTCGGTTTTCTGCGTACCGCCGGGCCGACGCTTAGCCCGTTCAACGCCTGGATCTTCCTCAAGGGCTTGGAAACGCTGCGTATCCGTATGCAAGCCCACTGCGCCAGCGCCCTACACCTGGCGCAGTGGTTGCAGCAACAGCCGGGCATTGAGCGGGTGCACTACGCCGGCCTGAGCAGTCATCCGCAGCACGAGTTGGCCAAGCGTCAGCAGAGTGCCTTCGGTGCAGTGGTCAGTTTTGAGGTCAAGGGTGGGAAAGAAGCGGCGTGGCGGTTTATCGATGCCACGCGGGTGATTTCCATCACCACCAACCTCGGTGATACCAAGACCACCATCGCGCATCCGGCGACCACTTCCCATGGTCGTCTAAGCCCAGCTGAGCGGGCCAATGCGGGTATTCGCGACAACCTGATCCGCGTCGCGGTCGGCCTCGAAGATTTGGCTGATTTACAGGCTGACTTGGCGCGC